>NZ_JAAIUN010000009.1:0-132930 GCF_013317245.1 Blautia sp. MSK.20.85 | reverse complement strand
AGAAATGCGATATGCGGAAGTGTCGGAACTGGCAGACGAGCAAGACTAAGGATCTTGTGAGCATTGCGCTCGTGTGGGTTCAAGTCCCATCTTCCGCATGACTTTAAGGCAGAGCTGTGAATCGCAGCTCTGTTTTTGGCTATATGAAAGTAAATCGAGGAGCGGTTTGCATATTTGTTCTCGTTTCATATACAATATGAGAATTTTGGACACCTTCAGGTTGGAACAGACGATAAAACCAATATTTTTTGAATTTTTTTTTCAGAAAAGAGGAATTTGCGGTTTTGTGTAGAATATAATTAACAGAGGGTATTTTATCGCCGCTGTTTGTCAGACTGTGGAGGAAGTGCTTATGAACATCAGAGAGAATATGGAACAGAGAGAACGGGAACTGTTAAGTCCCTATGCGTCTCACAGCGCAGATACCAGAGGCAGAGACCGGCCGGAAGAGGAATGCGATGTGCGTACCGCATATCAGCGGGACAGGGACAGGATCCTTCACTGCAAGGCTTTTCGCCGCATGAAAGATAAGACGCAGGTGTTTCTGGCACCGCAGGGAGATCATTACCGTACCAGGTTGACGCATACACTGGAGGTATCACAGATTGCCCGTACCATTGCCAAGGCACTCCGGCTTAATGAAGATCTGGTGGAGGCCATTGCGCTGGGCCATGATCTGGGGCACACGCCCTTTGGACATGCCGGGGAAAGAGCGCTGGATCAGATACATCCTGGAGGTTTTGCCCACTATAAACAGAGCGTCCGGGTTGTGGAAGTACTGGAGAAGAACGGGAACGGACTGAATCTTACCTGGGAAGTCCGTAACGGGATCATGAATCACCGTACCAGTGGAAATCCTTCTACTCTGGAAGGCCAGGTTGTGCGTTTTTCTGACAAGATCGCCTATATCCATCACGATATGGACGATGCTCAGCGTGCGGGAATCATCACAGAAGATGACATTCCTGTTACAATGAGAACTTTTCTCGGATATACCACGAGAGAACGGCTGAATACTTTCGTACATAATATTATAGAGAACAGTATGGATAAAGACAGCATCTCCATGTCGCCTGATGTTTTTGAGGCGATGATGGAACTTCGGGCCCTGATGTTCCGGAATGTCTATGAGAATCCGGTTGCCAAGAAGGAAGAAGACAAAGCCATCAAGATGCTGAGTGAACTATACGAATATTATACAGATCACCCGGAGGCAATGTCCAGGGAATACAGAGAACTGGTGGAATACCGGGGAGTACCCAAGGAACAGGCAGTCTGTGATTACATTTCAGGAATGACAGATCAGTACTCCATGGAGAAATTCAGGGAGATCTACATACCGAAGTCCTGGGAGGTCTATTAAATGGAAAAGAGGGATAAACATGCGTTATTCAGATGACATCATAGAAGAAGTCCGAATGAAAAATGACATTGTAGACGTGATATCCCAGTATGTGAAACTGACACGGAAGGGAAGTTCCTATTTCGGACTGTGTCCCTTCCATAATGAGAAAACTCCTTCTTTTTCCGTGACGCCATCCAAGCAGATGTATTACTGCTTTGGCTGCGGGGCAGGAGGAAACGTATACAATTTTATCATGGAATATGAGAATTATTCTTTTGGTGAGGCTTTGTCACATCTGGCTGACCGGGCAGGAGTAGAGCTTCCGAAGATCGAATATTCCAGGGAAGCAAGAGAAAAAGCAGAACAGAGAGCGGCGCTTCTTGAAATCAACAAGCTGGCAGCTCAGTATTTTTACTATCAGCTCCGGCGAGAAGGCGGAAAAACTGCCTACGGCTATCTGACAGGCAGAGGTCTTTCGGAGGAAACCATCCGGAAATTCGGCCTTGGATATTCGGACAAGTACAGCGATGACCTGTACAAATATCTCAAGGGAAAAGGCTACAGTGATGAACTTCTCCGGGAATCCGGGCTGTTTAATGTGGATGAGCGGCGGGGAATGTATGACAAGTTCTGGAACCGTGTGATCTTCCCGATCATGGATGTAAATAACCGGGTCATTGGTTTTGGCGGCCGTGTCATGGGAGATGGCAAGCCCAAGTATCTGAATTCACCGGAGACGAAGATTTTTGACAAGAGCAGGAATCTCTACGGACTGAATGTGGCCAGGACCACCAGGAAGAATTACCTGATCCTCTGTGAGGGATATATGGATGTGATCGCCATGCATCAGGCAGGCTTTACCAATGCAGTGGCATCTCTTGGAACCGCTCTGACATCCGGACATGCAAGTCTTGTGAAACGTTACACCAAGGAAGTCCTGCTTCTTTACGACAGTGACGGCGCAGGCATCCGTGCGGCTCTCCGTGCGATCCCGATCCTTCGGGAGGCAGGGGTTACGTCCAGGGTGGTAAGCCTGAAGCCATGGAAGGATCCGGACGAGTTTATCAAGAATGAGGGCGCGGAGGCTTTTGAAGAGCGTCTGAACCAGGCGATGGACAGTTTTATGTTCCGTGTGCATATTGCAGAGCAGGAATTTGCGATGGATGCACCTCAGGGACAGAATCAGTTTTTTGAGCGGTGCGCCGAAATGCTGCTGGAACTTTCCGACGAACTGGAAAGGAATCTTTATATAGAAGCAATTGTGAAGGAATATGGCCGCTATGGAGTGGGCACGGAAGATATCCGGAAAAGGGTCAACACATTGGCTCTGAAAGGAACGCCTGCAGAGAAGCGGATCCAGCCGAAATCCGGGACTCCGGAAACAAAGAAAAAAGAATCCGCCGCAGATAAGGCCCAGAAGCTGATGCTTACCTGGCTTGTGAATTATCCGGGGATCTTTGAACAGGTGGAGAAATATATTTCACCGTCAGATTTTGTGGTGCCGCTGTATAAAGAGGTGGCCCAGATGCTGTTTGACCAGCATAAAGAAGGAGAGACCAATCCGGGAAAACTTCTCAATGCATTTACAGATAGCGAGGAACAGAGAGAAGTGGCATCACTTTTTAATGCCACCATTCATCTGGAAAACGAAGGAGAACAGCAGAGAGCCTTTTCTGATACGCTGCTGCGGATCAAGGAAGAGAGCCTCAAAGAAAAAAACCGTACCTGGGACCCGTCAGACATGGCAGGGCTTCAGGAACTGATAAAAGCAAAAAAAGAACTGGAAGACCTTGGAAGAAAGAGGCAGCAACTGCATATTTCTTTCAATTAAGGATAAAATATAAACACTATATGGAGGTATAGAGCACCTATGGAAATGAATATGGCAAAATTCAGCGAGAAACTTGTAGAGCTTCTTGAACTTGCGAAAAAGAAAAAGAATGTGCTGGAATATCAGGAGATCAGCGACTTCTTCAAGGACTCTCCACTGGAAGTAGATCAGATGGAGAAAGTCTTTGACTTCCTGGAGGCCAGCGGTGTGGACGTTCTCCGTATCACAGACAACAGCGGTGACGAACTCCTCCTTGATAACGATATGGATATGGAAGGCCTGGATGATGAAGAAGAGGTAGAACTTGACAAGATCGACCTCTCCGTGCCGGAAGGTGTCAGCATCGAGGATCCGGTCCGTATGTACCTGAAAGAAATCGGTAAAGTCAGCCTGTTGAGTGCAGACGAGGAGATCGAGCTTGCAAAAAGAATGGAAAAAGGTGATGAAGCTGCCAAGAAGCGTCTGGCAGAAGCGAACCTCCGTCTTGTTGTCAGCATCGCCAAGCGTTATGTGGGACGTGGAATGCTGTTCCTTGATCTGATCCAGGAAGGTAACCTTGGTCTTATCAAGGCAGTTGAGAAATTTGATTACAGAAAGGGCTACAAGTTCAGTACCTATGCAACCTGGTGGATCCGTCAGGCCATCACAAGAGCCATTGCGGACCAGGCACGTACCATCCGTATCCCGGTGCATATGGTTGAGACGATCAACAAGCTGATCCGTGTTTCCCGTCAGCTGCTTCAGGAGCTTGGACGTGAACCTACGCCGGAAGAGATCGCTGAGGAGATGGACATGCCGGTAGACCGTGTACGTGAGATCCTTAAGATCTCCCAGGAGCCGGTATCTCTGGAAACTCCGATCGGTGAGGAGGAAGACAGCCATCTTGGCGATTTCATCCAGGATGATAATGTTCCGGTACCTGCAGATGCAGCTGCGTTTACACTTCTGAAAGAGCAACTGGTAGAGGTTTTGAGCACTCTTACCGACCGTGAGCAGAAAGTTCTTCGCCTCCGTTTCGGTCTGGACGACGGACGTGCCAGAACTCTGGAGGAAGTTGGTAAAGAGTTTAACGTTACAAGAGAGCGTATCCGTCAGATCGAAGCGAAAGCTCTGCGTAAACTGCGTCATCCCAGCCGCAGCCGCAAGCTGAAGGATTACCTTGACTGATAAAAATATATCCGTACAGCTTTCCATGCGTCTTTGTGCCATTGCCGGTATGGTAACAAAAGGAAACCGGCTGGCAGACGTAGGATGTGACCATGGCTATCTGTCCATCTATCTTGTTGAGGAAAGAATAGTTCCGTCAGCTATTGCCATGGATGTACGTCCGGGACCGCTTTCAAGAGCTAGGGAGAATATTTCCCGCTATGGTCTTGAAGATTACATAGAGACCCGTTTAAGTGATGGGCTTACGAAGCTTGAGCCGGGGGAAGGTGATACCCTGGTGATTGCGGGAATGGGCGGTCCTCTGATGGAAAGGATATTAAATGAGGGAGCGAAGGTCCGGGAGGGGTTTCAGGAACTGATCCTGCAGCCTCAGTCGGACCTTCCTCATTTCCGGCATTTTCTCTCTGAGATCGGCTGGGAGATCGTAAGAGAGGAAATGATAAAAGAAGACGGAAAGTTTTATCCAATGATGAAAGCGGTGCGAAGAGAATCCGGAGAACAGTTTGCCTATACAGAGGAAGAAGCCTGGTTTGGGCCACTTCTTCTGAAAAAGTGCCATCCGGTTCTGAGGGAATATCTTCTCAGGGAGGAATCCATCCGTAAGAAGATACTGGCCGGTCTTTCCGGGGCAGAGTCTGCTTCCGCAAAAAGCCGTCTGGCAGAAGTAAAGGAGGAAATGGAGCTGATTCATACAGCTCTGAAACGATATGAAAGCATATGAACTGATTAACTGGCTGAATATCCGCCATCCGCAGAAATTTGCGGAGGAATGGGACAATGTAGGACTTCTGGTGGGAGATGATCAGAAAGAAATCTCCCATGTATTCCTTGCACTGGATCTTACAGAACCAGTGCTGGATGAGGCAGTGGCGGCCGGCGCGGACATGATCCTTACCCATCATCCCATGATCTTTTCCGGGATCAAGAAGATCAACAATCATACCTTTACCGGAAGGAAGATCTTACGTCTGATCCGGGAGGATATCCCGTACTTTGCCATGCATACCAATTATGATGTGATCGGTATGGCAGATTTAAGCGCAGATTATCTGAAACTTCAGGATACAAAGGTGCTTACAGTTACCGATGAGTCCGGGGAGCAGCCGGAGGGATTCGGCCGCGTGGGAAAACTTCCCCGTGCCATGACTCTTGGCGAGTTTGGAAAATATGTAAAAGAATGCAATTGCCTTCCAGATGTGCGCGTTTACGGCGATCTGGATCAGAGGATCGAGACTGTGGCAATCTGTACAGGAAGCGGAAAGAGCATGATCCGTGATGTGATGGCAGCCGGTGCGGATGTGTATGTGACCGGAGATATTGATTATCATACTGCCATTGATACCATGGCGGATGGACTGGCAATCGTAGATGCGGGACATTATGGCACGGAGTATATTTTTGCGGAAGCCATGGAGAGGGAACTGAATGAAGCGTTCCCGGATCTTAAGACGACCTGCGCCAGTGTGAAAAATCCATATATTGTTTTATAAGTATAAGCCTGTGGAGGTGAGTGTTATGGAACAGACGATGATAAAAGTGACCATAAACGGAGAAACAAGGGAATACCCCAAGATGACCCCATATTCCGAGATTGTAAAGGATTATGAGGGAGAAACAGAGTATCCGGTGATTCTTGTAACTGAGAACGGAAAACTCCGAGAACTTCACAAGAAGCTGCGGCATGACTGTACCCTGGGATTTATAACCACAAAGGACAGTGCCGGCCGTAAAACCTACCGGCGAAGTGCGATCTTTATCCTTCTGAAAGCAATTTTTGATGTGGCCGGAAAGGAAAATGTGGATCATGTGGTAATCCATTATTCTCTGGGGAATGGTCTTTATTTTACCATGAAAGGTAGTGCAACCCTGGATCAGGAGCTTCTTGACCAGGTGAAAGTGCGGATGCGGGAGCTGGTAGATCAGAAAATTCCGATCTACAAACGCAGTGTCAGCACGGATGATGCCATTTCCATGTTTCACAGGCATCATATGTATGACAAAGAAAAACTGTTCCGTTACCGCCGTGTTTCCAGGGTAAATATTTACAGTCTGGAGAATTTTGAGGATTATTTTTACGGTTTTATGGCACCGGATACCAGTTATGTGCAGTATTTTGACCTGCAGCTTTATGACGAAGGTTTTGTACTGATCCTTCCGCGTCAGAAAACACCGGATGTTCTGGAGGATTTTGAGCCGCAGGATAAGATCTTTCATGTGCAGAAGGAATCGGAAGAATGGGGCGACAAGCTGGATGTTGCCACTGTGGGGGACCTCAATGACCGGATCACCAGAGAGGGTGTTCAGAGCCTGATGCTGATCCAGGAGGCGCTTCACGAGGCGAAGATTTCTTCCATTGCCGAGGAGATCCAGAGAAGAGGAAATGTGAAGTTTGTAATGATCGCAGGTCCTTCTTCTTCAGGAAAGACCAGTTTTTCCCACAGGTTGTCCATTCAGCTTGCAGCTCATGGCCTGAAGCCTCACCCCATCGGTGTGGATAATTATTTCGTGAACCGGGAGCATACCCCGCTTGATGAATTCGGGGAAAAGAATTTTGAGTGCCTGGAAGCCATTGATATCAAGCAGTTTAATGAGGATATGCTGAATCTTCTTGCTGGAAAGAAAGTGGATCTTCCTACTTTTAATTTTAAGACCGGATACAGGGAATACCGGGGAGATCAACTTCAGCTTGGAAAAGATGATATCCTGGTGATCGAGGGAATCCACGGGCTTAATGACAAACTGAGCTATGCCCTTCCAAAAGAGAGCAAGTTTAAGATTTATATCAGTGCTCTGACACAGCTGAATATTGATGAACATAACCGGATCCCGACTACAGATGGCAGGCTGATCCGCCGGATTGTCCGTGATGCGCGTACACGAGGAACTTCTGCAAAGGATACCATTGCAAGATGGCCGTCTGTACGGCGTGGTGAGGAGCAGAATATTTTTCCATTCCAGGAGGAGGCGGATGCGATGTTTAATTCCGCTCTTGTGTATGAGCTTGCCTGCCTGAAGGTTTATGCGGAGCCACTGCTTTTTGGAATTGATAAGAGTGAGCCGGAGTATCAGGAGGCGAAGAGGCTTCTGAAGTTCCTGGATTATTTTGTGCCGGTGCCCTGTGAGGGGGTTCCGTTTAACTCGCTTCTGAGGGAGTTTATCGGTGGCAGCTGTTTTAATGTATAATAAATAAAGATATGTGTAGATAGAAGGCTCTGTGCAGTGCAGATATCGGTTGGCGCAAAGATGGGATTGTTCTGATTTTCTCTGTGCGTAGGATCTGTGGTGTATGGAGTCTTTTGGGTGTGGATCAAAAAAAGTTAAAGTTCTTTGCGGCGTATAGATGTCGGCTAGAGTTTACAGGACTTAAAGGAAAGGGAAAATGATCATGAGAGAGAAAGTGCAACTGACAAAATTGGCTCCAAACTGTGGCTGTGCGGCAAAAGTGGGACCGGGAACCCTGGCAGGGGTTCTTGGCGGACTGCCGAAGTTCTGCGATCCGGATCTTCTGGTGGGGACGGATACTTCGGATGATGCGGCGGTTTACCGGGTGTCCTCTGATCTGGCGCTGATTCAGACACTGGATTTTTTTACGCCTGTGGCGGATGATCCTTATGATTTCGGTCAGATCGCGGCGGCGAATGCGTTGAGTGATGTGTATGCCATGGGTGGAACTCCGAAGACGGCTTTGAATATTGTGGCGTTTCCCAAAGATATGGATGTGGAGATCCTGGGGGAGATTTTGCGTGGTGGTGCGGATAAGGTGATGGAGGCTGGCGCGGTTCTTGCCGGTGGCCATACGATCCAGGATGATACGCCGAAGTATGGGCTTAGTGTGACGGGTTTTGTGGATCCGAGGAAGTTTTGGAAGAATTTTGGGGCGCAGACGGGGGATAAGCTGATTTTGACGAAGCCGCTGGGTGCGGGGATCGTGAATACGGCGATCAAGGCAGATCTGGTGACGGAAGGTGCCCGTAGGGCGGTGTTGGATTCCATGAAGAGGTTGAACCGGGATGCCTGTGAGATTTTGAAAGAGTTTGAGGTTCATGCCTGTACGGATGTGACGGGGTTTGGTCTTGGAGGGCATGCCACGGAGATGGCTGTGGCCAGTGAGCGGACGATCGTGATTGATACGGAGATGCTGCCGGTGCTTCCGGATGTGGAGAAGTTTGCTTCTATGGGCCTGATCCCGGGTGGGGCTTACCGGAATCGGGAGTTTGCTGAAAAAACTGGTGTGAAAAGCCAGGCGGTGCTCTGGAGGGAGGATGTGGTGTTTGATCCGCAGACTTCCGGGGGACTGTTGGCGGCGGTGCCGGAGAGAGAGGCAGCGGAGATTATGAAAAGAATGGGTGAGGCTGGATTGGAGGCTGGAATGATCGGTGAGGTTGTGGATAGACGGGAGTGGACGTTGGAGATTTGGTAGGAAGCCGGACGCCAGAGGGAGCTGGCATTTCCAGTTGGTAGGAAAAAACATAAATACGTGGCAGGGGACGGAAGCAGACGGTGTCCTGTCCTGGAATTGTGAAAGTGTGGCTGTGTCGGCACAGCTTTTCAGCATAAATGCCGAAGAATTCAGGAGCTAGCTCGGCATAGCGTTCCACTCTGAATTCTGTAGCATACAGACAAAAGTCAGCAACTATACACTTACCGCATTGAAATGCGCCCCGCGCAGCCATCCGCCCACATGGCAATGTAAAAAAATCAAACTTTACAAGTTTGCGTACCTGTGCTAAAATATCAGATGCGCAGCCAGGCCAGGTGATCGCGGCTGGACAGACGAAAGGGTTCAGACGAGGAAAGTCCGGGCTTCACAGGGCAGGATGCCGGATAACGTCCGGTGGAGGTAACTCCCAGACCAGTGCAACAGAAATAAACCGCCTCCTTTGCGGGGTAAGGGTGGAAAGGCAGTGTAAGAGACTACCGCCGCTGTGGTAACAGAGCGGGCACATGTAAACTCCATTCGAAGCAAGACCGAGAAGAAAGCCATACGGCGGCCCGTCGTGCTTTCAGGTAGGTCGCTGGAGCCTTCTGGCAACGGAAGGCCTAGATAGATGATCACTCAACGACATAACCCGGCTTATCGGTCTGACTGTGTATAATAAATAAGCATATAATAAAAGCAACTGTATTTTGCGGCCAGTTTATAGACCCGCGAAATAGCAGTTGCTTTTTTGGTAAAGAACGTCAGAAACTTTATACTTTCATAGTTTGTTTTTTTTCAGTTTCAGAATCACATCCAAAGGCAAACCTGTAGTTTCAGCAATAGAAGCATCACTGAGTTTCCCTATCAGATTTCTGGCAATCTCAAGCTGCTTTTTCTGGGAACCATTATTGAAACCGTCATTAAAACCATCATTAAACAGCATCTGACCCAAACGTGTCATACGAATTCCCTCTTTAACATGTTCAAAATCATCATTTTCAAGAAACTTATCTGCCATGGTATAGATCATTGCCTCGATTTTCTGAAGATCTTCCGATGGAATATCTTTTGTATTTTCAGTCAGAGAAAATGCCTGAAGAAATCGTTCTTTTTGGGAAAGCTGCCCGTCCATCAGAGGAATCAGAGTCAGTGGAACGAGATCAGCTTTTGTAAGAATGTCTCCAGAAGAAGCTTTCTCTTTCAGCGTTTTGATCAGGTCATCTGCACTGTGATCCTTCATTATGATCGGAATAACATGATAAGTGTTTATTCCTTCGGTAAATGAAGTGACCGGATTTTGTATATTTCCCGAATAAAGAACGTATGTGGTGACAGCTTCATAGGAACGAAAACGTTTCAAACCGGGAATTCCCTCATTCTTGCTCTGGAACTCAAAATGCTTCCATGTACCATCTTCCATAATAAGATTGATATCTTCATAGAATTTCTTAAGATTGAGGACAATGGACTCTGTAGGAGCAGAAGATATAACCTTCCCATCAATACCAAGATAAGGAAGCAACTCCTTAGCAAAGAACTGAGCGGCAGTTTTTAAAACCGCATCCTCATGCTGAACTACAGTTGCAGAACCGATTTTATCATTTGTAATCATTTCTTTCTGTGCCATAAAAAATCCTTTCTGCAAAAAGACACAAGAAAGAAATTGTCTGATTACAATATAACAGAAAAAATAAAAACATCCGTATATAATAGCCAAAAAACAGCGCCCGGTCCCTGGTTCGATATTCAGGCCTTTGCAGGCTTAGTATTCCTAGGCTCCGAAACAGCCGAATATCGAACCGGGGACCGGACGCGTCCGTTCGTTAATATAGTTACTATTTATTATTTATTCCGTTTACCGCTATACTTCTCTTCGCAATACTTACACCGGTAAACTTCCTTTTCCTCATCAGCAAGAACAAAAATCTGATCCAGTCCCTGCTCGATGGAAGTGATGCAACGAGGATTCTTGCATTTGATCACATTCACAACCTGTTTCGGAAGCTTCAGTTCTTTCTTGGCAACGATCTTCTCGTCTTTGATAATATTTACCGTAATATTATGGTCGATAAAACCAAGGATATCCAGATCCAGATCCTCGATCGGACATTCAACCTTGATGATATCTTTTTTGCCCATTTTCTGGCTGCGGGCATTCTTGATAATGGCAACGGTACAGTCCAGTTTATCCAGTTTCAGGTCATGATAAATAGTCATAGCCTTGCCGGCTTTGATATGATCCAGAACATAACCTTCACGAAGAGCACCTACGTTTAACATGGCAGTTCCACCTCCAGTAAAGTAAGAATCAGGGCCATACGTACATAAACACCGTACTGGACCTGTTTGAAATAAGCGGCACGCGGATCAGAATCCACTTCAACAGAGATCTCATTGACACGCGGAAGCGGATGAAGAATATACATATCCTTCGGCGCAAGCTCCAGTTTCTGTTTGTCCAGAACATAGAAATCTTTCATGCGGACATAATCCTCTTCATTGAAGAAACGCTCCTTCTGAACACGGGTCATGTACAGGATATCAAGACTCGGAAGAGCATCCTCCAGACGTTCCTCTTCAACAAATTCCACATTGTTACGTTTCAGAACATCCTCACGGATATAACTTGGAATACGAAGTTCCTCCGGAGAAATCAGGACAAATTTCACGTTTTTATAACGGACCAGAGCCTCGATCAGAGAATGGACAGTACGTCCGAATTTCAGATCGCCGCAGAGACCGATCGTGATATTGTCAAGTCTGCCTTTCAGAGAACGGATAGTTAAAAGATCAGTTAATGTCTGAGTAGGATGCTGGTGGCCGCCGTCGCCGGCATTGATCACCGGGATATTGGATGCCATAGAAGCTACAAGCGGAGCACCTTCTTTCGGGTGACGCATAGCACAGATATCTGCATAGCAGGAAACAACGCGAATAGTATCGGCAACACTCTCGCCCTTGGAAGCGGAGCTGGAATCAGCGGAAGAAAAACCAAGAACCTTTCCTCCAAGATTCATCATGGCTGCCTCGAAACTTAAACGTGTACGTGTACTTGGTTCGTAAAACAGTGTCGCAAGCCTTTTGTCATCACAGGTATGCGCGTACTTTTTGGGATTTTTCCCGATGTCATCGGCGAGATTCAGAAGCTTCTCGAGCTCTTCAACCGAGAAATCCAACGGACTCATTAAATGTCTCATGTTGTACCTCCAATTATTTACTGGAAATCAGATTCCTTCCAGTTATCATATAATATAATTGTGAGATTTTCAAGAGACTTTCCGAGGATTTTGTCGAAGAAGCCACTCAAAAAAGAGACCGGTGAGAAACCATAAGGGTGCATAGTCCAGCCGGATCACCCCTTTATACTGGAGCGGAACGTGAGAATAGTCCCAGGGACAGATATGAAGCTTCTGAAAAAAAGATCCGATTAAAAATTCCACGAAAAAAATCCCGCAGCTGTAAAAAATCCCCCGTACCATAACCGGAAAACCTTTGAGCTTACGGTAAGCCGGCCGGATCAGGGCCGCAAGACCATAAACCGGGAACATCAGAAGAGAGGTTTTGCCCATCATGGTAAAGTTTCCGGTGAAAAGAGAATGAAGACCGGTCCAGAAAATTTCCAGACACCAGCCTGTAAAACCACAAAGAAAAAAATCCTTCTTTTGCATCTTAAAGCTCCTTCTCATCAGCAAAAAACTTCTCTTTTTGGAAACAAAAAAGAGACAGTTTGACTTTTTATATATTTAACGCAGAAAAGCGCCGTTAATAGTCTCCCCTGCCTTGAAAAAAATATACGTGTGGGTTATAATGAACGAAATTATTACTGCGAAAATTAATAAAGCAGTAATAGATTTTCAACACATGCGGAAGGAGAAAACAGACAAATGGATTATAAAGAAAGTCGCGCCTATATCAGAGCCGCAGAACTGAAAAAAGGAATTGTTCTGGGACTGGAAAATATGAGGGAGCTGATGCGGCGGCTTGGAAATCCTCAGGATGAACTGAAGTATGTTCACGTTGCGGGAACCAATGGAAAAGGGTCTGTGATCGCATATCTGTATTCCGCTTTATCAGGTGCAGGTTACCGGGTCGGAAGATATATTTCTCCGGCTGTCTATTCCTACAGAGAGAGGATGGAAGTAAACGGAGAGCCTGTCAGCAGAGAGAAATTTGCAGCATATGTGACAAGGATCGCGGAAGTGATCGATGAGATCGTAAAAGAAGGCAAGCCGCATCCGTCAGTATTTGAAATTGAAACAGCAGCCGCATTTCTTTATTTTCAGGATGAGAAATGCGATCTTGTATTAATGGAAGTTGGTATGGGCGGCGATCTGGATGCCACCAACATTATCCGTACCACAGTTCTTTCCATTCTGGTATCTATCAGTATGGATCATACGGCATTTCTTGGAAATACCCTGGGCGAGATAGCAGAAAAAAAGGCCGGCATCATTAAACCGGACAGCCATATGGTGACGGTAAAACAGCAGCCGGAAGCAGAAACGGTCATACGAAGAGTATGCGAAGAACAGAATGTACCATACGAAGTAGCAGACCGGGACTGTGCAAAAGTACTGGAAGCATCCATAACCGGCCAGACGTTTCTTTATAAAGATGAGAAGTACACGATATCCCTGGCAGGAGCCTACCAGAAAGAAAATGCGGTGGCAGCGCTTCGTGCACTGGAAATTCTGAATGAGCAGGGATACCCCACAACGTTACGTCAGAGACAGGATGGACTGAAACGTACCACCTGGCCGGGAAGATTTGCTCTTCTTGGAACGAAGCCGGATTTTGTGGTTGACGGAGCTCATAACCCTGCGGCGGCAGACATGCTGGCAGCATCCATTGAGCGGTATTTTAAGGGAAAAAGGATCATCTACATCATGGGAATGTTCCGCGACAAAGATTACCGCAAAGTCATCCAGAAAACAGAAAAATATGCAGATACCATCCTCACCATTGCGGCACCGGATAATCCCAGAGCACTGACTCCCCAGGAGCTGGCAGATGCAGTGCGGGAGTTCCATTCCGATGTAAGGGCTTTTGATGATATCGAATCTGCAGTGGCAGAAGCCTATCGTCTGGCAGGAAAAGAGGATGTGATCATTGCTTTTGGTTCCCTGGCATTCCTTGGGGATCTTACAGAAATTATCAGGAAACATAACGGAGGAAATTAATGACTGATTTGGAAAGATACAGAGACGAGATCGATGAGATTGACAGCGAGATCGTACGTCTCTTTGAAAAACGAATGAAGGTGAGTGAGGAAGTCGCTGAATATAAAATAAAAACAGGCAAACAGGTACTGGATCCGGCACGTGAGAGCCAGAAGATCCATACCCTGAAAGAAAAAGCTCACGGAGATTTTAACAGCCTTGGCGTGCAGGAGCTTTTCCGCCAGATCATGGCCATCAGCCGTAAGAGACAGTATCAGCTGCTTACAGAACATGGGATTTACGGAGAGCGTAATTTTACAACTGTAAAGCATGTTCCCCTTGAAAATGCAACCGTTGTATTCCAGGGAGTCGAGGGAGCCTACAGCTATGCAGCCATGCGCCAGTACTTTGGGAAAAACATCGAAAGCTATCACGTAAAAACCTGGCGTACAGCCATGGAGGATGTAACCCACGGAAAAGCAGACTATGCGGTACTTCCCATCGAGAATTCCACCGCAGGTATCGTGGCTGATATCTACGACCTTCTCATGGAATACAAACTTTATATCGTAGGTGAGCAGATCATCCGTGTGGATCATGTGCTTCTTGGAATGCCGGATGCAACGGTGGAAGATATCAGGGAAGTCTGCTCCCATCCACAGGGACTTGCTCAGTGCAAAGCCTTTCTGGAAGAGTACCCGTCCTGGAAAAAGAAAGAAGTGGAAAACACCGCAGGCGCAGCCAAAAAGGTCAGCGAAGTGGGAGATAAAGGTGTGGCAGCCATCGCAAGCCGTGAGGCAGGCGAGGTATTCGGCCTTAAGGTCCTTGCGGAAAACATCTGCCGGGAAAAAGCAAACTCCACACGCTTCATCATTGTAAGCCGGAAGCCGGAGTACGAGGAAAAAGCCGGAAAGATCAGCATCTGTTTTGAGCTGCCTCATGAAAGCGGAACCCTTTACAACATGCTTTCCCACATTATCTACAACGGGCTGAACATGACTAAGATCGAATCCCGTCCCATCCCGGGAAAATCCTGGGAATACCGTTTCTTCGTGGACTTTACAGGAAAACTTGGTGAAAGCGCTGTGGAAAATGCGTTAAGAGGAATTGAGGCGGAGGCGAATGTTCTCCGTGTTCTTGGAAATTATTAAGATACAGAGGAGTTATTTATTATGTTGGCAAGAATTCAGGAATGTATCCTTTACCGTGGATTTTCGGACGGTGAGATACTGAACAATATGGCAGAGCTTATCAATCTTTATGAATCTGATGAAGAAGCTCTGAAGGCAAAAGAAGACCAGTTTTTCAAAAGCATCAACGGGCTGGTGGAACTGGCGGGAATGTATGGATTTTCCGGAAATATCTGGCATACATATCTTACATTTCTTCTGGTAAATCACGAGAATGCCTTCAGCATGGCAAGCGAGATCCGTGGGGCTATCAAAGGCAGCATCAATGACCTGGCAAAGAATGATTTTCAGATATTCAAGGAACTGTATGATTTTGATATCACAGTATTTGACAGAGTGTTTGGAACGGTATGCTGTAAAGTGATCTGTGATTATCAGACACCGGATGAGAACAGTAAGCTCTTTAATACCAGAATCCGTGACCGTATCTGCCAGATGAGCAAAACACTGGCAGCAGCTGCCACAACAGAAGAGTTCATGGATGATATGGTATCTTTTTACAAGGATTTTGGTGTAGGTAAGCTGGGTCTTCACAAAGCATTCCGTATCGGCCATGATGAAAATGGCAAAGTAGAAATCCAGCCGATCACAAGGATCGCACATGTGAAGATCGATGACCTGGTAGGCTACGAGATCGCCAAGAAAAAACTCATCGAAAACACAGAGGCCTTTGTGCAGGGAAGAAAGGCAAACAACTGTCTGCTCTTTGGTGATGCGGGAACCGGTAAATCTTCCAGTATCAAGGGTATCCTGAACCAGTATTATGATCAGGGTCTTCGCATCATTGAGGCCTACAAGCATCAGTTCCAGGATCTCAATGAAGTGATCGCCCAGATCAAAAACCGTAACTATCGTTTTATTATTTATATGGATGATCTTTCCTTTGAGGAATTTGAGATTGAATATAAATATCTGAAAGCAGTGATCGAGGGCGGTCTTGAGAAAAAACCGGACAATGTCCTGATCTATGCAACAAGTAACCGACGTAATCTTGTGCGTGAGCGTGCGGCAGACAAGCTGGAGATCGCAGATGAAGACGATCTGCATTCTTCCGATACCGTACAGGAGAAACTTTCCCTGGTATATCGTTTTGGAGTCCGTATCTATTTTGGCAAACCGGACAAAAAACAGTTCCAGGAGATCGTCCGCACACTGGCAGCTCGTTATGGCGTTACCATGCCGGAGGATGAGCTTCTTCTGAAAGCCAACCAGTGGGAACTTTCTCATGGCGGACTGACCGGACGTGCCGCACAGCAGTTTATTGATTACATTGTGGGAACAGAGGAAGAAAAGAGAAAATAGTCCACCTGTGTATTGGGGGGAAAGGATGATGAACTATGGCGGTGACAACCTTTGCGGCAATTGATATAGGATCCTATGAAGTCAGCATGAAGATTTTTGAAATGTCAAAGCGGACCGGCTTTAGGGAGATCAATGATGTCCGTTACCAGCTGGAACTGGGACGGGGAACTTACGCGGCAGGACGGCTTGAGATGGAGACTGTGGATGAACTCTGCGGGATCCTTGATGATTTTAAACGCATGATGGCTGACTTTGGGGTGGAAAGCTGGCGTGCGTGTGCCACAAGCTCCCTGCGAGAACTGGAGAATCCGGTGATTATTCTGGAACAGATTTTCCAGAGAACCGGGATCCGTGTGGAGATCTTAAGCAATGCGGAGCAGCATTTTCTGGGATATAAATCCATTGCGGCCATTGAATCCGGCTTCAAAAAAGCCATTCAGAAAGGCACGGCAATTCTGGATATCGGAGGTGGAAACCTGCAGATTTCCCTCTTTGACAAAGATGCGCTGGTGCTGACCCAGAGTATCCGAATGGGAAGTCTTCGTATCCGTGAACGGTTAAAAGAACTGGAGAAAACAACTCCACATTATGACCGGCTGGTGGAGGAATTTATCCGCAACGATCTGATGTGTTTCCAGCGGCTCTATCTTAAGGATAAAGAAATTTCCAATCTGATCCTGATGGGAGATTTTCTCACAGATACGATTTTTCAGGACAGATCCGGGGAGAATATGATCACAAAGGAAGAATTCCTGAAGAAATACGAGACCATCGTAAACATGTCAGATTATGATCTTGCGGAATCCATGGAACTGGAACCGGAATATGCTTCCCTGATCGTGCCGAACATGGTTATTATCCGAAATTTCATAGAAATTTTTCAGGCGGAAGCACTGTGGATCCCCGGTGTTTCTCTTCTGGATGGAATTGCCTATGATTATGCAGAAAAAAACAAATATCTGAAAAGCGCCCACAATTTTGAAAATGATATCCTGGTGGCGTCCGCAAATATTGCCAAAAGGTATTCCAGCGGAAAGAATCACATTGCAGGAACCACCGATCTGGCACTGGATATTTTTGACAGTACAAAAAAGATCCATGGCATGGGAAAACGTGAACGTCTTCTTCTGCAGATCGCGGTTCTTCTTCATGACTGCGGAAAATATATCAGTATGAGTGATGTTGCAGAATGTTCCTACCGGATCATCATGGCGACGGAGATCATAGGCCTTTCCACAGAGGAACGGCAGGTGATCGCAAGTGCGGTGCGGTATAATACCAGAGAATTCGGCTGCTACGAAGAGATCAACCGTGAAACTTCCATGAACAGGGAAAATTATCTCCTGACAGCGAAGCTGACAGCCATTCTCCGTCTGGCCAATGCCATGGACAGAAGCCATTACCAGAAGGTAAAAGCTCTCAATGTAACATTGAAGGACAGAATTCTTTATCTGGTAGTGGATTCTGCGAAAGATGTTTCCCTGGAACTGGGTCTTCTGAAAGATAAAAAGGAATTTTTTGAAGAGGTGTTTGGCATCCGGCTTGTAATGAGACGGAAAGGAAGAAGATAACGGAGGAGGTTTTTGTATGAAATTTAAGGAATTTGACAAACCGGAATATTTTGTAAACAGAGAGCTGAGCTGGATCAAATTTGACGACCGCGTACTCAGTGAGGCCAGGGACAAAAATCTGCCTCTGTTTGAGAGACTGAAATTTTTGAGTATTACCTCATCCAATCTGGATGAATTTTATATGGTCCGTGTGGCATCCCTGAAAGACCAGGTTCATGTAGGGTACAAAAAAACGGACATTGCGGGAATGACAGCCAAAGAGCAGCTGAAAGCCATCAGCCAGCAGACCCATGATCTGGTTCACGTACAGTACAGTACATTAAACCGGTCTCTGGTTCCTGCCCTTGAAAAAGCAGGACTTCATGTGATCTTTGAGCATGAGGCATTTTCTGAGAAACAGAAGGAATTTGTAGACCGGTATTTTGAGGATAATGTATATCCGGTTCTGACACCCATGGCAATGGATTCTTCCAGACCATTTCCGCTGATCCGTAACAAGACACTGAACATCGGAGCACTTCTTTCCAGAAAAGATACCAAAAAAGGAAAAGAAGAGATAGATTTTGCCACCGTGCAGGTGCCTTCCGTGCTTCCGAGAGTGGTGATCATCCCTTCCGAAAAAAAAGGTCATACAACCGTAACGCTTCTGGAGCAGATCATTGAGCGGAACATTGACAAACTGTTTTTAAGCTACGATGTGATCTGTGCACATCCGTACCGGATCATGCGTAATGCAGATCTTTCCATCGATGAGGATGAGGCGGAGGATCTTCTGGTGGAGATCCAGAAACAGCTGAAAAAGCGTCAGTGGGGCGAAGTGATCCGTCTGGAAGTGGAAGATAAGATGGACCCGAGGCTTCTGGATATTTTGAAAATGGAATTTCAGGTTCACGGAGATGACATCTTTTTTATCAACGGACCGCTGGATCTGACCATGCTGATGAAGGTTTATGGTATCGATGGATATGATCAGTTCAAGGAGCCGAAGTACAAACCGGCAGCAGTACCGGCATTTCAGAATGATAAGGACATTTTCCAGGTGATCCGGGAAGGGGATGTGTTCCTGCATCATCCATATATGAGTTTTGATCCGGTGGTGAATTTTGTGCGCCAGGCGGCAAAAGATCCGGATGTACTGGCAATCAAGCAGACACTGTATCGTGTCAGCGGCAATTCCCCCATCATTGCAGCGCTGGCTCAGGCAGCAGAAAACGGCAAGCAGGTTTCTGTTCTTGTGGAGCTGAAAGCACGTTTTGACGAGGAAAACAATATCGTCTGGGCCAAAATGCTGGAAAAAGCAGGCTGTCATGTAATTTATGGTCTGGTAGGACTGAAGACACACAGCAAGATCACCCTTGTTGTGCGAAGAGAAGAAAACGGAATCCGCCGATATGTCCATCTGGCAACCGGAAACTATAACGATTCCACAGCCAAACTTTATACAGACTGCGGTATTTTTACCTGTGATGAGCGGTTTGGTGAGGATGCAACGGCTGTCTTTAACATGCTTTCCGGATATTCCGAGCCGAAACGCTGGAACCGTCTGATCGTTGCGCCCATCTGGATGAAAGACCGTTTTGTAAAAATGATCGAGAGAGAAGCACAGCATGCGAAAGACGGAGAAGAGGCCCACATTGTGGCGAAGATGAATTCCCTGTGTGACCCTGCAATCATGGCGGCACTGTATTACGCTTCTTCCTGCGGTGTAAAGATCGATCTTCTGGTTCGTGGTATCTGCTGTCTGAAGGTGGGCATTCCGGGTATCAGTGAAAATATCCATGTGCGTTCCATTGTCGGCAATTTCCTGGAGCACAGCCGGATTTTCTATTTCCATAATGGTGGTTCCGATGAGATCTACATGGGAAGTGCAGACTGGATGCCACGTAATCTTGATCGTCGTGTGGAGATCGTTTTCCCTGTGGAAGATGAGGGAATCAAGGACGAGATCAAACATGTGCTGGATCTGGAATTCCGTGACAATGTAAAAGCGCATATCCTTAAGCCCTCCGGTCTCTATGAGAAACAGGATAAACGGGGAAAAACCCTGATAAACTCCCAGATGGAATTCTGCCTGGAAGCCACCGAGCGGGCCAAAGCCGCAAAAAAAGAGAAGAAAGAAAAGAAGAGAGTCTTCGTACCGGCCGAACCGGCGGAGGATATTGAAAAATGATGTAGGAACAATTCCAACAGAGTCGAAATCTATCCGGGCATAAGCCAGGACCCTACAGAAGAGAAAATAATAAGATACATAAAGAAAAGGACAGCCATATCATATCAATGTATGATACAGCTGTCCTTAAATAATATTCTTAAAAATTATCCATAGTATATCAATGCCGCATGACATTCAGCATGTTCGAAACACATTGCCGTTTTTAATAACACTTCTTACAAGCCCCATACCCCGCAGCTTCCGCCTGCGCGCGCGTCATCTCCGTAGCATTATCCGGGTTCATATTTCCGCAGTTGGGGATTCGGTGATACTTGCTTCCGGTAGCAGAGATCCATACCATATCCCCGACCGGTTCCGGATCAGCCTGCACTTCAGCCTGAGAATCCGAAGCCGCCCCATCGGAAGAATCATAGCCGGATGCACCGGAATTATCATAAGCAGAAGAAGGCTGCGTACCGGTATCCGATTCATTACCTGCAGAATAATCATTACACGGACTCTGGTTCCATTCAATATTATTTCCGTCACTGACCGCGATAACCGTACCCTGCTCATCCGTACGAAACACCTGGATTCCCATATCGGCAAGTTTGTCCATAGTATCCTTATGCGGATGCCCGTAGGAATTACCGGCGCCACAGCTGATCACTGCATATTCCGGAACTGTCTCCTGGAGCAGATCCCAGGTAGTAGCAGTGGCAGAACCATGATGCCCCGGAACGATCACATCGCAGGAAAGATCCAGTCCCAGATTACAGATCGCTTCCTCACCGGCAGACTCCGCATCTCCCGTAAACAGGAAATGATTGCTTCCGTTTTCCAGTCGGATCGCAACAGAATTATCGTTATCATTGCTGCTGATAGACTGGGGAGAAAGAACCGTAAATTTCCCGCTTCCGAAGGCGAAATCCGTTCCTGGTTCCGGATGCTGCACAGTCAGTCCCTGAGAGGCAACACTGTTCTCGAAAGACTGATAGATCTTCGTATCCTGCACATAATCCGCGCCGATCACATTTTTTACGGAAAAACTGTCCAGACATCCTACGAGACCAGCCACATGATCCTCATCATAATGGGAGGAGATCATATAGTCGATGGTAGAAATATTCTGTTTCTGCAGATACGAAACCACGAAACTGGAATGTCCCCGGTCACCGCCGTCATACAGAAGATTCTCTCCCCGCGACTGTACCAGGATCGAAAGTCCCTGTCCCACATCCAGAAAATGGACAGCCATTGTCGTGTCAGCAGAAGCAGCCTCAGCTGTATAAGCAGCAGAGGGAACTCCTGCGGCTGTCAGCAGAACAAGCAGCAGCGAAAGAAAAAACGCCTGCAGTTTTCTGCGAAAAGAAAGTTTGTGATGCATGAGAAGTCACCCCTTATCATAAGTATTTTTTCAGGGAAAATTATAAAACAGAAAATAAAAAAATGCAAAAAAATCCATGTTTTGTATAGATTATTGACAGCTGTATATAATGTACGTATAATAAAAGTACAGAATACTGTACAGAAAAGGAGGGCGTATATGTTAGCGGTAAATTATACGAATTTACGGGAAAATATGAAAAATTATATGGATAAGGTTACAGATGACTATGAAACCATGATCGTTACTCGTAAAAACAACAGAAATGTGGTGATGATGTCGGAAGAATCCTACAACAATCTTATGGAAAATCTTTATCTTATGGAAGATCGCGCAAATTATGACTGGATTATGGAATCAAAGAAACAGTTACAGGAAGGAAAAGCAGGTATTCATAAGTTGAAAGAGGTTGAATGATGAATAAGGTATTCACGCAGAACGGATGGGAAGACTATGCTTACTGGGAGACCGAAGATAAAAAGACACTGAAGAAGATCAATGCGTTGATAGAGGATATATGCAGGAATGGCAATCAGGGGATCGGTAAACCGGAACCCTTGACAGGAAATTTGGCAGGTTTCTGGTCAAGACGTATTAATGATAAGGACCGGCTGATTTATCAGATAGATGATGAAAATGTTTATATACTGGCTTGCAGATATCATTATACGAGATGAATGTGATAGGGAGCATCTGAAGAATGAGGGACTTTTTTATGCTTCCTGTTTTTTTATTATTTTCAGAATAACGAAAAAAGCAGTTAGAATAATTCTAACTGCTTTTTAGAATAGCCAGTACGGGAATCGAACCCGTGTTTCCGCCGTGAGAGGGCGGCGTCTTAGCCCCTTGACCAACTGGCCATATTCATTCGTTTCTGTCGTTTAAGTTATTTCCCTCAACCGACTTCGTTAGTATATAACACTTTTTTTCAAAATGCAAGTATTTTTTTCGATTTTTTAAAAAAAATTTTCGAGGGATTTCAGGGGCAGGATTTTACTTGCAGTTTTAAAGGGGGTTTGATAGAATAGATAGGCTGTGGCGGCTGAAGAAATCAGTCTTTTAACCAAATCAAGTAAGTCCCCTGCTTCAATTGCGAAAAGCAATAAGCAGTGGGTGGGGACTTGCTTGTATCAGGAGGAGTGCAAGCTTCTCCTGATAAACTGCGGAGCAGTTATTTGGTTATGAGCAAGTAGCGAAGCGGATTGCGAATATCCGCTTGATCCAAATCAAATAAGTCCCCGGTGGGGTTATGAATATCCGTTTGACGGACAGACAGATTTCCTGAGCTGCTATACTGTGAAAAGAAAAAAGGAATATTTTACAGAAATCAATATAGTAACTATATAATATAGTAGGAATATAAATGTCTGCTTTACGAAAAAGCAAATTTCTGATATAATACAAACAAATGTTCGAAAAAGAAAAAGAAAGGAATCAGTGGAATGGCAAAAAAAGACACTTATGATGCGGACAGTATCTCTGTCCTGGAAGGCCTCGAGGCCGTACGAAAGCGCCCCGGTATGTACATCGGAAGCGTATCCAGAAAGGGACTGAACCATCTGATATATGAGATCGTAGACAATGCGGTAGACGAGCACCTTGCAGGATATTGCAGCCTGATCCATGTAGTTCTTGAGAAGGACGGTTCCTGTACAGTAGAAGATAACGGACGAGGAATCCCGGTAGATATGCATGCCAAGGGCGTGTCAGCGGAACGACTTGTTTTTACAACTCTTCATGCAGGCGGTAAGTTTGATAATTCCGCATATAAGACAAGCGGTGGACTTCATGGCGTGGGCTCTTCGGTTGTAAATGCATTGTCCACCTATCTGGATATTAAGATCAGCCGTGACGGCTATGTACATCATGACCACTATGAGAGAGGAATCCCTACCATTGAACTGGAAGCAGGACTTCTCCCGAAGCTGGGGAAAACCAGAGGAACCGGAACCTGTGTGAACTTCCTTCCGGACCCGGAGATCTTTGAGAAAACAAGATTCGGGGCAGCCGATGTAAAGAGCCGTCTTCACGAGACTGCTTACCTGAACCCGGAACTTACGATCCATTTTGAGGACCGAAGAGGGGATATGATCGAAGATATCCAGTATCATGAGCCGGAGGGAATCGTGGGATTTATCCGTGATCTCAATAAGAACGCACAACCACTTCATGATCCGGTCTACTTTAAAGGAGAGGCAGACGGAATCCAGGTGGAGATAGCTTTTCAGTTTACCAATGAATTCCGTGAAAATGTTCTCGGATTCTGTAACAATATCTACAATGCAGAGGGCGGAACGCATCTGACCGGTTTTAAGACAACCTTTACAACCGTAATGAACACTTACGCACGTGAGATCGGTGTGCTGAAGGATAAAGATCCCAATTTTACAGGCGCAGATATCCGAAATGGTATGACAGCCGTTGTCTCCATCAAACATCCGGCACCCCGTTTTGAGGGCCAGACCAAGACCAAGCTGGACAACCAGGATGCGTCCAGAGCCACCGGTAAAGTGACAGGGGAACAGCTGGTACTCTTCTTTGACCGAAACCTGGAAACACTGAAGACAGTACTTTCCTGTGCGGAAAAAGCGGCCAAGATCCGTAAGACGGAAGAACGTGCCAAGACCAATCTTCTCACCAAGCAGAAATACTCTTTTGATTCCAACGGCAAGCTGGCCAACTGTGAGAAGAAAGATCCGTCTCTCTGCGAGATCTTTATTGTAGAGGGAGATTCCGCCGGCGGTTCTGCCAAGACTGCCAGAGACCGTAACTATCAGGCTATCCTGCCTATCCGCGGTAAGATCCTCAATGTAGAGAAGGCCACCATCGACAAGGTACTGGCCAATGCGGAGATCAAGACCATGATCAACGCTTTTGGATGCGGCTTTTCCGAAGGATATGGAAACGATTTCGATATTACCAAACTCCGTTACGATAAGATTGTGATCATGGCCGATGCCGATGTGGACGGAGCACATATCTCCACGCTGCTTCTGACATTATTCTACCGTTTTATGCCGGAACTGATCTATGAGGGACATGTATACATTGCCATGCCGCCTCTTTATAAAGTAATGCCCAAGAAGGGACAGGAGGAATATCTTTACGATGACAAGGCCCTGGAGAAATACCGCCGGAGCCATAAACCTGGAAGTTTTACCCTTCAGAGATATAAAGGTCTGGGAGAGATGGACGCCCAGCAGCTGTGGGAGACGACTCTGAATCCGGAAACCAGGATGATGAAACGTGTGGAGATCGAAGATGCCCGCATGGCTTCTGATGTGACAGAAATCCTGATGGGAAGCGATGTTCCGCCACGTAAGGCGTTTATCTATGAGCATGCAACGGATGCAGAGCTGGATATCTGATAACAGCAGGGAGAAATGTCGAAGCCGGAGGGCAGGGCATCCATGAATGGATCGAATGCAGACTGGCACCAACGGATCAAAATTGGGAGAATAAACTATGAATACGAAACAGGACAATATCATCCGCACCGATTATGCGGAGATCATGCAGAAATCATATATCGATTACGCCATGAGCGTTATCATTTCCAGAGCGCTGCCGGATGTACGTGACGGACTGAAGCCGGTACAGCGCCGGACCCTTTACGATATGTATGAGCTGGGCATCCGTTACGACCGCCCGTACCGTAAATGTGCCCGTATCGTAGGAGATACCATGGGTAAATATCATCCTCACGGTGACAGTTCTATTTATGATGCTCTTGTAGTCATGGCGCAGGAATTTAAGAAAGGTCGTACACTGGTTGACGGACATGGAAACTTTGGTTCCATTGAGGGAGACGGAGCCGCAGCCATGCGATACACAGAGGCACGTCTTGAGAAGCTGACCCAGGAGGTTTTTCTGGAAGATCTTGATAAGAACGTTGTGGACTTTATGCCGAACTTCGACGAGACCGAGAAAGAACCGGTAGTGCTTCCGGTAAGAATCCCTAACCTTCTGGTAAACGGAGCCGACGGAATCGCTGTAGGTATGGCCACCAGCATCCCACCTCACAATCTGGGTGAAGTAGTAGATGCAGTGAAGGCATACATGAAGAACAATGATATCAGCACCCGTGGGCTGATGCGTTATCTCAAGGGCCCGGATTTTCCGACAGGTGGTATCGTAGTAAATAAGGACGACCTTGTAAAAATCTACGAATCCGGAACAGGCAAGCTCCGTATCCGCGGACGGGTAGAAATAGAGAAGTTGAAGGGTGGTCGTCAGCAGCTGGTGATCACAGAGATTCCCTACACCATGATCGGCGCCAACATCGGAAAATTCCTCAATGATATCGCAACTCTGGTGGAAACCAAGAAGACTACAGATATCGTGGACATTTCCAACCAGTCATCTAAGGAGGGAATCCGTATCGTTCTGGAACTGAAGCGCGACGCAGACGTGGAGAACCTTACCAATATGCTCTACAAGAAGACCAGACTGGAGGATACTTTCGGTGTCAATATGCTGGCAGTTGCAGACGGAAGACCGGAGACCCTGGGACTGAAGCAGATCATTGCCCATCATGTTGATTTTGTTTTCGAAGTAAATTCCAGAAAGTACACCACCCTTCTTGCCAAGGAACAGGAGAAGCGTGAGATCCAGGAAGGTCTGATCAAGGCTTGCGATGTTATTGATCTGATCATTGAGATCCTCCGCGGCAGCAAGAGCCGTGACCAGGTAAAAAAATGCCTCACAGATGGCATTACAGAAGGGATCAGATTTAAAACCAAGACCTCCGAAAAAGCGGCAAAAACCCTGAAATTCACAGAAAAACAGGCCGCAGCTATCCTGGACATGCGTCTTTACAAGCTGATCGGTCTGGAGATCGATGCTCTGATGAAGGAGCATGAGGAAACCATGAAGAACATTGCTGCTTATGAGGATATCCTGAATAATTATGACTCCATGGCAGCAGTGATCATGGGTGAACTGGATCAGATCAAGAAGGAATACGGCAGTAAGCGTAAGACTTCCATTGAAAACGCAGAGGAAGCTGTTTATGAGGAGAAGAAGATGGAAGAGACCGAAGTCTGCTTCCTGATGGATCGTTTCGGATATATGCGTCTCATTGACAAGAATGCCTACGAGCGTAATAAGGATGCCGCTCATGCAGAGAGCCGCTATGTCTTTACCTGCATGAATACGGATAAGATCTGTATCTTTACAGATACCGGCAAGCTCCACACAGTGAAGGCAGAGGATATCCCGCTGGTACGTTTCCGTGATAAAGGTGTTCCGGCAGATAATCTGGGTAATTATGACAGTACTTCCGAGCAGATCCTTTATGTGGCACCGCTGAGCCAGGTGGCAGCCTCCACAGTGCTCTTTGTTACAGAGAATGGCATGTGTAAGCTGGTAAAAGGAGAAGAGTTCCGTGCTTCCAAACGTACCATTGTTTCCACCAAGCTTGCAGAGGATGACCGCCTTGTATTCGTAGGAGCAGCGGACGAGATGGATCAGGTTGTGTTCCAGTCTGAAAAGGGATACTTTCTCCGTATCATGAAAACCGAGATATCCGTCACCAAGAAAAACGCTATGGGTGTCCGTGGCATGAAGCTTACCGGTGAAGACCGGATCCACCATGCGTATCTTTTGGAAAGCAGGCAGGAGTATGCCATTACCTACCACGACAAACCATACGTACTCAACAAAGTCAAACTCGCCAAGCGAGACACCAAAGGTGTGAAGCCGAGAATCTGATCACCACCCCGCCATCCATCTCACAGCCTACGGTGATCTGGCTGGAACTGACCATTCGTGAGATGCACGCTCATTTCCGGTTTGACGGGCAGATATGAGGGGAAGGCTCTCCTCCCTGAAATACGTAGACAAAGGTCAGCTCTACGAAGCCACCATCCTCAAGTCCCTGAAAGAAGACACCACCCGCCGCACTGTAGTCCTGGTATCCCACAGAGTCTCCACCATGAACGTGGCAGATGTGGTGTATGAGATGGAGAACGGGAGATTATCATAAGAGATAGCACGTTGGATGTACAAAAACCACAAAAACCGGAAATCGCAATTAATACTTGCAATTAACAGACATTGGTGTTACAATGAACGAAACTAAGAACTTGTTGGCATAGGAGTGGGCGAGAGCCCGCTCCTATTTGCTGAGAAGGAATTTGTTCAGAAACAGGCAGAAATAAGAAAGGCAGGTGGGAAGCATGAGCAGACGGGAAGAATATGAACAGAAAGCAGAGGCGATCCTTACACCGATCGTAGAGTCCAAGGGCTTTGAACTGGTAGATGTGGAGTATGTCAAGGAAGCTGGAACCTGGTATCTCAGAGGTTATATCGACAAGCCGGGCGGAATCACAGTCAATGACTGCGAAGACGTAAGCCGTGCATTCAGCGATATCCTGGATGAGCAGGATTTCATCGAAGACAGCTATATTATGGAGATCAGTTCTCCGGGACTTGACCGGCCTCTTAAGAAAGAGAAAGACTTTAAGAGAAGCCTTGGCAAGCTGGTGGAGATCCGTACCTACCGGCCGATCGAGAAACAGAAAGAATTCTGCGGTATTTTAAATGCATATGATAGTAACAGTGTGACAATCGATGAAGACGGCACAGAACGCACTTTTGATAAAAAAGATATCGCCCTGATTCGTCTTGCGATCGAATTCTAAAAGAGAATCGAATCTGTAAAAATTCAGGAGGAAAAAAAGGAAAATGAGCAGAGATTTAAGAGACGCGCTGGACGTTCTCGAAAAAGAGAAAAACATCAGTAAGGATACACTGCTGGAGGCAATTGAGCAGTCACTGATCCAGGCATGTAAGAATCATTTCGGAAAGGCAGATAACGTTCACGTTATGATCGATCCGGAGACCTGTGATTTCAGTGTTTACGCTGACAGAACTGTTGTAGAGCATGTGGAGGACCCGGCCCTTGAGATTTCTCTGGTGGATGCACAGAAAACAAACACCAACGCAGAGATCGGTGATGTTATGAAAGTTGAGATCCAGTCCAAGGAATTCGGACGTATCGCAACCCAGAACGCAAAGAACGTCATTCTTCAGAAGATTCGTGAGGAAGAGCGCAAAGTTCTCTACGATCAGTACTACGGAATCGAAAAAGAAGTAGTAACCGGTATTGTTCAGAGAGTAATGGGCAAAAATGTCAGCATCAACCTCGGTAAGGCAGACGCAGTCCTCACAGAGAACGAGCAGGTAAAAGGCGAGACATTCCAGCCGACTGAGCGAGTAAAGGTTTACATCCTTGAGGTAAAGGATACACCGAAGGGACCACGTATCCTTGTTTCCAGAACACATCCTGGCCTTGTAAAGAGACTTTTCGAGTCCGAGGTTGCAGAGGTAAGAGATGGTACCGTTGAGATCAAGAGCATTGCCCGTGAGGCAGGTTCCCGTACCAAGATCGCCGTATGGAGTAACGATCCGGATGTAGATGCTGTGGGAGCATGTGTCGGTATGAACGGCGCACGTGTAGGTGCGGTTGTCAACGAACTTCACGGTGAGAAGATCGATATCATCAACTGGGATGAGAACCCGGCAATCCTTATCGAGAACGCATTAAGCCCTGCAAAAGTTATCGCAGTTATGGCAGATCCGGATGAGAAGACTGCACTGGTTGTAGTTCCGGATTATCAGCTTTCCCTTGCCATCGGTAAAGAGGGACAGAACGCACGTCTTGCTGCAAGACTTACAGGATTCAAGATCGACATCAAGAGCGAGACACAGGCAAGAGAGTCCGGTGACTTCTACGATGATTACGATGAGGAACACGAAGAAGCAGAGGACGAAATGACAGAAGAGGCTGTTTCCGAAGAAATTCCGGAAACAGAGGAAGATACAGAAGAGACAGAAACAGAAGCTGAAGAAACAGCAGATGGAGATGCCGAAGAATAATGAAAACGAGAACCAAGATTCCCATGCGTCAGTGTACCGGCTGCAGGGAAATGAAAAGCAAAAAGGAAATGATACGAGTTCTCAAAACATCAGAGAATGAGATCATCCTGGACGCTACAGGTAAGAAAAACGGACGCGGCGCATACCTTTGTTTCTCAGAGGAATGCCTGGAAAAGGCCATCAAAAACCACGGCCTGGAGCGTTCCTTGAAAATGGCAGTTCCGGATGAAGTGTATCAGAACCTCAAGAAGGAGTTTGAGTCAATTGAAAAACAGTAAGGTTTTATCACTCATCGGACTTGCGACAAAAGCAGGAAAAACAGTGAGCGGAGAATTTTCCACAGAGAAATCCGTAAAAACAGGAAAAGGTTTCCTGGCACTGGTGGCAGATGATGCCTCCGAAAACACAAAAAAGAAATTTCGGAATATGTGTACCTATTACGAAGTTCCGTTATATTTCCTTTCAGACAAAGAGAGCCTGGGCAGAGCAATGGGCAAAGAATTCCGTGCCAGCCTTGCCGTGCAGGACGAAAATTTTGCAAAGGCGATCATGAAGGAGCTGGAAAAAGAATCCGGCAGATAACCTGCATGATACAGGCGTCTGTAAGGAGGTTTGACGATAATAATGATAAAAGATAAATTCAGCAGATCGGGAAAGGAGCAATATAGACAATTGGATACTCCAAAAACAGAAGAAAAGACAACAACGGTGAACGCAGAGGGTAACAAGTCTGAGGCACCGAAAAAGAAAAAAAATATCATCCGTGTATTCCATGCACAGAATGCCAGCGACGGCGGTAAAGGAAGAAGAAAACCGGCAGCAGGCGAGAAAAAAGGCCCGGCACGTTCCCAGAACGGCGGACAGCGTCCGGCAGGCCAGGGTACAAGAAATAACGAATCCGGCGAGCAGAGAAACTCTCAGGGCGGAGCAAACCGTACTCAGGGCGGAAGACCGCAGGGTAATCGTCCGGAAGGAAGAAGAGACGGCAACCGTGACGGAAGAAGCTTCGAGGGAAGAAGAGACGGTGGAAACCGTTTTGGTGGAAACCGTTCCCAGAATGGTGAGGGACGTCCGGCAAGACAGGGTGAAGGAAACAGAGGACCACGTCAGAATGACGGAAGAGGCGGAAACCGTTTCGGCGGTGGAGCAAACCGTGGCCAGGGCGGTCAGGGCGGACGCTTCGAAGGCAGAGATGGCGGAAACCGTTTCGGCGGCGGAGCAAACCGTGGCCAGGGCGGCCAGGGTGGACGTTCTGAAGGCGGAAGAGGCGGAGATAACCGTTTCGGCGGTCAGAACCGCGGCGGCCAGGGCGGAGCACGTCCGGGACAGAAAAGAAGCAGTTCTTCCGATTCCGTATTTACTCCGGAGCTGACCAAGACATCCAAGGACAGCAAGCGTGAGCGTGACAGAGAGAACAAGAACAAGAAGAAAGATTTCGAGAAAGGCGGCCAGGGCGGACGCAGACCAAATCAGGGTGGACGCAGACCGAATTCCAGAATCCCGAAAGCGCTTCAGAAACCGAATCCACAGCCGAAGCAGGAAGAGAAGAAACCTGAGATCAAGGAGATCACCATTCCTGAGAAGCTTACCATCCGTGAGCTTGCGGACGCTATGAAGATGCAGCCATCTGTGATCGTTAAGAAACTTTTCATGGAAGGTGTCATGGTAACCGTAAACCAGGAGATCGACTTTGACAAGGCAGAGGAGATCGCACTTGGCTTTGATATCATTGCCGAGAAAGAAGAAAAAGTAGACGTGATCGCAGAACTCCTCAAAGAGGATGAAGAGGATGAGGACGATATGGTTCCAAGACCTCCGGTAGTCTGCGTCATGGGTCACGTTGACCATGGTAAAACATCTCTTCTGGATGCCATCCGTAATACAAACGTAACCAGAGGCGAGGCCGGCGGAATCACACAGCACATCGGTGCTTACGTGGTAAACATCAAAGGCCAGAAGATCACATTCCTGGATACACCGGGACATGAGGCGTTCACAGCTATGCGTATGCGTGGTGCCAACGCTACGGATATCGCAGTTCTGGTCGTTGCCGCAGACGATGGCGTCATGCCGCAGACTGTAGAGGCCATCAGCCATGCAAAAGCAGCAGGCGTTGAGATCATCGTTGCCATCAACAAAATCGATAAACCAAGCGCAAATGTAGAGCGTGTAAAACAGGAACTTTCCGAGTATGAACTGATCCCTGAGGACTGGGGCGGAAGCACCATCTTTGTTCCGGTATCCGCACATACAGGAGAGGGAATCGAGAACCTTCTTGAGATGATCCTTCTTACTGCTGAGGTTTCCGAGCTGAAAGCAAACCCGAACCGTGAGGCAAGAGGTCTTGTTATCGAGGCTCAGCTTGATAAAGGTAAAGGACCGGTTGCTACCATCCTTGTTCAGAAGGGTACTCTCCATGTAGGAGATTTCATTGCAGCAGGTGCATGCAACGGTAAAGTCCGTGCAATGATGGATGACAAGGGACGCCGTGTTAAAGAAGCAGGCCCGTCCACTCCGGTTGAGATCCTTGGACTTGGAGATGTTCCAAATGCAGGTGAGATCCTGATGTCCTTCGAGAGCGACAAAGAAGCCAAGAACTTTGCAGGCGCATTCGTTACAGAGAACAAGAGCCGTCTTCTTGAGGAGACCAAGGGCAAACTTTCTCTGGATAACCTGTTTGATCAGATCCAGGCAAGCGACCTTAAAGAGCTTCCGATCATTGTCAAAGCCGATGTACAGGGATCTGTTGAGGCTGTAAAACAGAGCCTTACCAAACTTTCCAACGAGGAAGTTATCGTTAAGGTGATCCATGGAGGTGTAGGTGCCATCAATGAGTCTGATGTCAGCCTTGCCGCAACATCCAATGCCATCATCATCGGATTTAACGTACGTCCGGATACCACAGCAAAACAGCTTGCTGAGCAGGAGGGCGTTGACCTTCGACTTTACAAGGTTATCTACCAGGCAATCGAGGATGTGGAGGCAGCCATGAAAGGTATGCTGGATCCGGTATTCGAGGAGAAAGTTATCGGCCACGCAGAAGTACGTCAGCTGTTCAAGGCATCCGGTGTGGGAACCATCGCAGGAAGCTATGTACTGGATGGTACATTCCAGCGTAACTGCAAGGTTCGTATCACAAGAGGTGAGGACCAGATCTTTGAGGGTGAGCTTGCATCCCTGAAGAGATTTAAAGATGACGTTAAGGAAGTCCGTGCAGGATATGAGTGTGGTCTTGTATTCAACGACTTCAACGATGTTAAAGAAGAAGATAAAGTCGAAGCATATATCATGGTAGAGGTACCAAGATAGGAGTGACTTGTAATGAGAAAAAACAGCATTAAAAATACACGTGTGAATGGTGCAGTTCTTAAAGAACTCAGCACCATCATACACAGCGAAATCAAGGACCCCAGAATTCATCCGATGACTTCTGTGACAGCCGTGGAGGTGGCACCGGATCTTAAAACCTGCAAAGCCTACATCAGTGTACTTGGCGAAAAGCAGGCCAAAGATTCCACCATCCGTGGATTAAAGAACGCAGAGGGTTATATCCGGAGAGAGCTGGCCAGAAGACTGAACCTCCGCAATACGCCGGAGATCCGTTTCGTTCTGGATGAGTCCATCGAATATGGCGTAAATATGTCAAAGAAGATCAATGACGTAATGAGTGGGATGGAAACAGAGGAATAGGTGGAAAAAATGAAAAACATTTCAGAAATACTGGAAAATGTAAAAACCGTAGGCATTGGCGGCCACATCCGTCCGGATGGAGACTGTATCGGTTCCTGTATGGCTCTGTACCTTTATATCCGGGAATATTTTCCGGATATTGAGGCAGATGTCTATCTGGAACAGCCGAAGCCTATATTTGATTACATCGACAGAATGGATGAGGTTAAGACAGAAGCAGAAGAAGAGAAAGAGTATGATCTTTTTATCACCTGTGATGTCAGCGCACTGGATCGCCTTGCTGTTGCCGGAAAGTATTTTGACACAGCAAAAAAGACCGCATGCATTGACCATCATGTAAGCAATAAGGGGTTTGCGGATGTCAATCATGTAAGGGGCGACGTCGGTTCCGCATGTGAGGTTCTTTACGGGCTTCTGGATGCAGATAAGATTGACCGTTCCATTGCGGTTCCAATTTATACGGGAATGGCACATGACACCGGCGTATTCCAGTATTCTTCCACAACACCGGAAACCATGAGGATTGCCGGTGAGCTGATGAAAACAGGATTTGATTTCAGCAGGATCATCGATGAGTCCTTTTACCAGAAAACATATCTTCAGAATCAGGTTATGGGCCGTGTGCTGGCAGAGAGCATTCTGCTTCAGGATGGCAAATGCGTAGTCGGATATCTGAAAAGACGAGAGATGGATTTCTACGGTGTGGAAGGAAAGGATCTGGAGGGAATCGTAAGCCAGCTCCGTCTGACCGCAGGCGTGGAGGTTGCGATCTTTATCTATGAGATGGAGACGCAGCTCTTTAAAGTATCTCTCCGTTCCAACGGAAAGGTGGATGTGAGCAAAATTGCCGTATTCTTCGGAGGCGGCGGACATATGCGTGCAGCCGGCTGCGACATGCAGGGTTCCATGTACGATGTGATCAACAACCTTACCGCTGAGATCGAAAAACAGCTTGCAGAGGAGTAGAAACAGATCATGGACGGAATACTTGTGATCCGAAAGGAAAAAGGTTATACCTCTCATGATGTAGTTGCAAAGCTGCGTGGAATTCTCCACATGAAAAAGATTGGCCATACGGGAACGCTGGATCCGGCAGCAGAGGGAGTGCTCCCTGTTGCTCTTGGAAGAGGAACCCGTCTGGTAGAGCTTCTTACAGAGAAAGAAAAAACATACGAGGCAGTTTTAAGGCTGGGCGTTTCCACAGACACCCAGGACATGACAGGAACCATTCTTTCCGAGAAACCGGTAACGGTTACAGAAGAGGAAGTCCGGGAAACGGTTGCTTCTTTTGTGGGAGAACAAATGCAGGTTCCGCCGATGTATTCCGCTCTGAAAGTGGGCGGAAAGAAGCTTTACGAGCTGGCCAGAGAAGGAAAAACCATAGAGCGCAAACCGCGCCCTGTGGTTTTTTATGAGATAAGGATACTGGATATGGACCTCCCGCTGGTACGTATCAGCGTTACCTGCAGCAAGGGAACTTATATCCGTACACTTTGCAATGATATCGGAGAAAAATTAGGCTGTGGCGGTGCCATGGAAGAGCTTCTTCGGACCCAGTCCGGGAATTTCACACTGGAAGAGAGCATGACACTTTCCCAGGTGGAAGAAGCGGTTGCCAACGGAACCATCGGCGAAAAAATCGTTTCTATTGAAGATGTACTTTCCATGTATCCGGCGCTTATCTGTACACCGGAAGGAGACAGGCTTCTTGGTAATGGAAATCCAGTTCCGGAAGAACTGGTACAGGGCGGCAGCAGGGAAGAAAAAGTCCGGATGTATAAAAGCAGCGGAAACTTCACAGGAATATACGGCTGGGATGAAAGAAAACAGAAATATGTTCCCGTCCGCATGTTCTTTGTATAAATTTTTTACAAAAACTTGCAGGAGCAGATATGGAATACTTGAAGATTGACGGAGAATTTCCGCGCCTGTCAGGGAGTGCGGTAACACTTGGAAAATTTGACGGCATACACCGTGGACACCGGAAACTGGTGGAAAGAATTCTGGAGCAAAAAGAAAAGGGACTTCAGACAGTTCTCTTTTCCCTGGGAATCGGAAGCCAGATGATCTTTACAAAAGAAGAACGATGCAGGATTCTTGAGGATGCAGGTGTGGATGTTCTGATCGAATGCCCGCTGGATGCCAGGATCCGCCACATGAAAGCAGACACTTTTATTAAAGAGATTCTGGTGGGGGATCTTCAGGCAGAACACGTTGCCGTAGGAGAAGATTTCCGGTTTGGATATGAACGCAAGGGAAATCCGGAACTTCTCCGGGAGATGGGAAAGAAGCTTGGCTTTTCGGTGGATGTGATTCCAAAAGAAATGGAAGGAAAACGAAAGATCAGCAGTACCTTTATCCGTGAGGAACTGAAAAGAGGTAATATGGAAAAGGTCAATGATCTTCTGGGCTTTCCGTTTTTTGTGGATGGAGTGATCGAACATGGAAGAGGAATGGGACATAAATTTCTTCTTCCGACAACCAATATTATTCCGGCGAAAGAAAAGCTGATGCCTCCAAACGGGGTCTACGATACAGTGTCCCATTTTAAGGACAGAAGCCTTAAAGGAATCACCAATGTAGGATACAAGCCTACGGTGGGGGAGAAATTCCTGGGTGTTGAGACTTATCTCTTTGATTGTGAGGAAGACCTGTACGGAGAGTCCTGCAGAGTGGAATTTTTTCATTATTCCAGACCGGAGAAACGTTTTTCTTCCATAGAAGCTCTGAAAGAACAGCTTATGAAAGACGCGGAAAAAGGCAAGGCTTATTTTCAAAGCTTCGAAAAGTAAAAATTTCCGGTAAAAACTTTTCAAAAAAACAGTTTACAGGTCAGGAACCGTGTGCTATACTGTTCGAGGTGAAAAAAGCCAGTATTCAGAAGCCGGAGACTCCGACCACTTCTTAATACCCGGCGTTTAATTAAAATTTCAAGGAGGAAACAACAATGATTTCTAAAGAGAAGAAAACAGCGATCATGAAAGAGTATGCAAGAACAGAGGGTGACACAGGTTCACCGGAGGTTCAGGTTGCAGTTCTTACAGCAAGAATCCAGGAGCTCACAGAGCACCTTAAAACACACCACAAAGATCATCATTCCAGAAGAGGTCTTCTGAAAATGGTAGGTCAGAGACGTGGCCTTCTTGCTTATCTTAAGAAAACAGACATCGAAAGATACCGTGCACTGATTGAGAAATTAGGTTTAAGAAAATAATTGCTACGGGAGGGGCGGATGATTCCATCCGCCCCATTTTAACATGTGTGATAAACACAGACGGAATTACCGCAGGAGTGATTTCCGAGACTACTGAAAAGCCCATTTCCGGTCGAGATCTTTTTCAAAGGAAGTGGTCTTTTCAGTTGTTTCGGGCTCCTGTCAGATATTAATATAATAAGAAAAGGAGAACGAATATGTACAAAAGTTATTCCATGGAACTTGCAGGAAGAACACTGACTGTAGATATCGGACGTGTAGCGAAACAGGCCAATGGTGCTGCTCTTATGCACTACGGTGATACTACGGTCCTTGCTACTGCTACCGCATCCAAAGAGCCAAGAGAAGGGATCGATTTCTTCCCGTTAAGCGTTGAGTATGAGGAGAAAATGTACGCAGTAGGAAAGATCCCGGGAGGATTCAACAAGAGAGAGGGTAAGGCAAGCGAACATGCGATCCTTACATCCCGTGTTATCGACCGCCCAATGCGTCCACTGTTCCCGAAGGATTACAGAAATGACGTAACACTGGTAGACATGGTTATGTCTGTTGATCCGGAGTGCAATCCGGAGATCCCGGCTATGCTTGGTTCTTCCATTGCAACCTGTATTTCTGATATCCCATTTGACGGCCCATGTGCAACCACACAGGTTGGCATGATCGACGGCGAGTTCATCATCAACCCGACACTTGCACAGAAGGCAGTTTCTGACCTTCAGCTTACCGTAGCTTCCACAAGAGAGAAAGTTATCATGATCGAGGCCGGAGCCAACGAGATTCCGGAAGACAAGATGATCGAAGCCATCTACAAGGCTCACGAAGTAAACCAGGAGATCATTAAATTCATCGACCAGATCGTAGCTGAGTGCGGAAAAGAGAAACATTCCTACGAGTCCTGTGCAGTACCGCAGGAACTCTTTGATGAGATCAAGAAGATCGTTCCTCCGGAAGAGATGGAGGTTGCCGTATTCTCCGATGACAAACAGACACGTGAGAATAATATCAGCGAGATCACAGACAAGCTGAAAGAAGCTTTTGCAGATAACGAAGAGTGGCTTGCCGTTCTCGGTGAGGCTGTATATCAGTACCAGAAGAAGACTGTCCGCAAGATGATCCTCAAAGATCACAAACGTCCGGACGGCCGTGAGATCAGACAGATCCGTCCGCTGGCTGCGGAGACAGACATCATCCCGAGAGTTCACGGTTCTGCCATGTTCACAAGAGGACAGACTCAGATCTGTACCGTTACCACACTGGCTCCTCTTACAGAGGCACAGCGTCTTGACGGACTGGATGAGTTTGAGACATCCAAGAGATATATGCATCACTACAACTTCCCGTCCTACTCCGTAGGTGAGACAAAACCTTCCAGAGGACCGGGACGCCGTGAGATCGGCCACGGAGCACTTGCTGAGAGAGCACTGGTACCGGTACTTCCTACAGAAGAGGAGTTCCCGTATGCAATCCGTACCGTATCTGAGACATTTGAGTCCAACGGTTCCACATCCCAGGCAAGTATCTGTGCATCTACCATGTCACTGATGGCTGCCGGTGTACCGATCAAGAAACCGGTTGCAGGTATTTCCTGTGGACTTGTTACAGGTGAAACAGACGATGATTACATCGTTCTTACAGATATCCAGGGCCTTGAGGACTTCTTCGGAGATATGGATTTCAAGGTAGCCGGAACACATGACGGAATCACAGCGATCCAGATGGATATCAAGATCCATGGTCTTACAAGACCGATCGTTGAGGAGGCGATCCGCAGGACAAAAGAGGCAAGAGAATATATCCTGACAGAAGTTATGGAGAAATGTATCGACAAGCCTCGTACAAGCGTTGGTGAGTTTGCTCCGAAGATCATTCAGATCCAGATCGACCCGCAGAAGATCGGTGATGTAGTCGGACAGAGAGGAAAGACCATCAACACGATCATCGAGCGTACAGGTGTGAAGATCGACATCACAGATGACGGCGCAGTTTCCATTTGCGGAACAGACCAGAAGGGTATGGATGAAGCAAAACGTATGATCGAGATCATCACTACCGAGTTTGAGGCAGGACAGATCTTTACAGGACGCGTAGTCAGCATCAAAGAGTTTGGCGCATTCCTTGAGTTTGCACCAGGCAAGGAGGGAATGGTACACATTTCCAAGATCTCCAAACAGAGGATCAACCGTGTTGAGGATGTTCTCACACTTGGCGACAAAGTTAAGGTTATCTGCCTTGGCAAGGACAAGATGGGAAGAATCAGCTTCAGCATGAAGGATGTACCGGAAGAAGCATAAATGATGAGATATCACAATATTACCAAGGACGATATGTTAAACGGAGACGGACTTCGTGTAGTACTCTGGGTGGCCGGCTGTTCACACGGCTGCCGGGAGTGCCAGAATCCAATTACCTGGGATCCAAACGGAGGTCTCCCATTTACGGACAGCGAGCGAGCTGAGATATTTGCAGAGCTGGACAAGGATTATATCAGCGGGATCACATTCTCAGGAGGAGATCCCCTGCATCCTTCCAATATCGCTGAGGTAACAGCTCTTGCAAGAGAGATCAGAGAGAAGTATCCGGATAAGACCATCTGGCTGTATACGGGTTCTCTCTGGGAAGAAATCCAGCAGTACGAGATCATCCATTATCTGGATGTATGCGTGGACGGGGAATTTCAGGTGGACAAGAAAGAGGTTCGTCTGAAATGGAAAGGCTCCTCAAATCAGAGGGTGATCGATGTACAGGCGTCACTTCGTGAGAACCGTGTGGTTCTGTACACGGAGTGATCAGAGGTTTTTTTGAAATTACCTATTGGGAGTGGAACGAAAAATGAAAAGAATTGCGAAATTTCACAAGGTAAGTTTTGAACAGTTTGCAAAGGACTGGAAGGATACCTTTGAACAGTATTCAGAAGAGGAGATCCGGAATATCTATGACAGTCTGAAGCTTCCGAAGAGAGCTACGACCGGAAGTGCAGGATATGATTTTTATGCACCTGTGGATGTGACCATGAAGCCAGGTGAGATCGTAAAGATCCCGACCGGTATCCGTGTAGAGATGGAAGAGGGCTGGGTCCTGAAATGTTATCCGAGAAGCGGATTGGGATTTAAATTCCGGCTGCAGCTCAATAACACAGTGGGAATCATTGACAGCGATTATTTCTTTTCCGACAACGAAGGTCATATCTTTGCCAAGCTGACTAACGATACAAGAGAAGATAAAACGATCCAGATCCCGGCAGGAACCGGTTTTATGCAGGGGATCTTTGTGGAATACGGAATCACCGTGGATGACGATGCAGATGCAGTAAGAAACGGCGGCTTCGGAAGTACCACAAAATAAAACAAAAGCCCGGAAGGCGGAGGTGTGAAGACCACATACATCCGATTTTCCGGGCTTGTTTTGTGTAGTTACTGCTTTCCGATAAATGTACTGTTTAGCTGAGAGGTGCGTCTGCCTCCTCGTCTGCACGTGCTTTTTCCACGACTGCGTTAAAGGCATTTGCGGCAGCGTCGTACTCTTCATCATCTTCAATGTTTGCCAGCATCGGATCGCCGTCTGCTGTGCGGGAGAAGCTGTAGAGATAAACCTCACCGGTCTCATTCTGGCCGTTCTCATCCAGTGGGAGAAGTGCGATATATTCTTTGTTCTCTACAGGGAAAATAGTAAGGATGGCACATTCTACCTCAGTATCATCATCCATAGTCAGGGTGATGGTATGATGTGCTTCATCTACCTTGCTTTCGCAGTTAGCTGTGCAGGAAGCGCAGTCGCTTGGTGCACATCCGCTTTTGTTAAATTCATCATTCATAAAAAAATCCTCCGTTCTGCTGCTGCCTGTAAATAAGAGGGCAGCTCTGCATGATATAGAGAACATTTTAACAGATATGACGTAGAACAGCAACAAAATATTTGAGAGCCTGAGAAAACTTTCAAAATATTTTTTGCTTAATCCGACAATGTGAGATATAATAAAAATATGACGAAAAAATGAGGAGAAAATATAAAAATATGAAATTTATTTCCTGGAATGTAAATGGGATCCGGGCCTGTATCACCAAGGGCTTTGAGGAACGCTTTCATGAGCTGGATGCAGATATTTTCTGTCTGCAGGAGACGAAATGCCAGCAGGGACAGGTGAAACTGGAACTTCCCGGATATCATCAGTACTGGAACTACGCAAACCGCAGAGGCTATTCAGGTACAGCCATTTTTACGAAGAGGGAGCCATTATCTGCGGCTTACGGGATCGGGATAGAGGAGCATGATAAAGAAGGACGTGTCATCACGCTGGAATTCGATGAGTATTATTTTGTGACTGTATATACTCCCAACTCCCAGAGTGAGCTCCGCCGTCTGGAATATCGTATGAAATGGGAAGAGGATTTCCTGGCTTATCTCCTGAAACTGCAGGAGAAGAAACCGGTGATCTGCTGTGGCGACCTTAATGTGGCACATCAGGAGATCGATCTCAAGAACCCGAAGACCAACCGCAAAAATGCAGGCTTTACGGATGAAGAGAGAGCCTGCTTTACCAGAGCCCTTGAGAGTGGCTTTATTGATACATTCCGCTATTTTTATCCGGATAAAGAGGGCGTTTACTCCTGGTGGTCCTACCGTTTCCGTGCACGAGAGAAGAACGCCGGCTGGCGTATCGACTATTTCCTTGTTTCCCCTTCCCTGAAAGAAAAGCTTCAGGATGCGAAGATCCACGGAGAGATCATGGGATCCGATCATTGCCCGGTTGAGCTGGATATTGATCTGTGACGGATCCGGCGAAAAGGATTTCTATGGATTTGAATAATAAAAAGAGAAAAGGAGGAGTTGCCTTGGCAAGCCGCAGATTAGGTCGAGTGGAGAAAGGTCAGCCGCTGATACTTGGAGCCAACAAAATGGAGGGCGGTTATAATTTTGCAGTGGAGGCATCGGAGGATTCTGAAGTATCCCTGCTTTTATATAAAAAAAGAGGAGCTGCCGCACCGGTGGAGATCGTTTTTCCAAAGGATTTCCATACAGGACGTGTGTGGGCGCTGAAGCTGTGCAGTGCTTCTCTGAAGGAGTTTGAATATAATTATAAAATAGACGGTGAGATCGTGCAGGATCCGTATGCATACGGACTTCACGGGAGAGAGCATTTCGGAGTACCTTACGATCCGGAAAAGGAGGTCCGCTGTCGCTTCCTTAATGAGAATGTTTCCGGCTGGGAAAATGAAACTGCACCGGCAGTAGAATATGAAAATATGATCCTGTACAAGCTTCATGTCCGTGGTTATACGAAGCTTGCCAGAAAGATGGTTTCCCATAAGGGGACTTTTCTTGGCCTGACAGAGATGATCCCTTACTGGAAAGAACTTGGGATCAATGCCATTGAACTGATGCCTGCCTATGAATTCTGTGAGGTTCCGATCAGTAAACCGAAGGAAGGCAGTGAACACATCAAGACCCGCCGAAAGGAAAATATAGTGAATTACTGGGGCTATGCTTCCGGCTTTTATTTCAGCCCGAAGAGTGCTTACTGCAGTACCAGAGAACCGGAGCAGGAATTCCGGTATCTGATCCGGGAGCTGCACAAGAACGGTATTGCCTGTATCATGGAATTCTATTTTCCGGAGGAAACAGACAGCCTGATGGCTCTTCGAGCCCTGCAGTTCTGGAGAGATTTTTACCATGTAGATGGATTTCATGTGCTGGGAGAGGGCTTTAACCGGGAGATGCTTCTTCGGGACGGAATCCTTTCCGGAGCAAAACTGATCTTCCAGGGCTTTGATTTTGATCATTTTTACAGAGGAAAGCTTCCGGTCAGACGCTGCGGAGCGGAGAGCAATATGAATTTTCTCCAGGATATGCGCCGTTTCCTGAAAAGCGATGAAGGTATGGTGGAGGCTGCAGCATGGCATATCCGTCATAACAGCGAGAATCATGGAGTGATCAATTACATGGTCTGCCAGGACGGATTTACCATGAATGACCTGGTGAGCTACAATTATAAACATAACGAGGCCAATGGCGAGGGCAATCAGGACGGAAGCAGCTATAATTATTCCTGGAACTGTGGTGTGGAAGGCCCTACCCGTAAGGTTTCCGTCCGTCAGATGAGGGAACGCCAGATCAAAAATGCCTTTCTGATGATGCTGCTGAGTCAGGGTGTTCCCATGATCTATCACGGTGATGAATTCGGCAATTCCCAGAGCGGAAACAATAATGCCTACTGTCAGGATAATGCTACCGGCTGGACAGACTGGAAGGGCCTTTCCAGAAACCAGGGACTGAGGGAATTTGTAAAGGATGCCATTGCTTTTCGTAAGGCCCATCCCGTTCTTCATATGCCGGTGGAACTGAAAGGGGTAGATTATCTGACCAAGGGGTTCCCGGATGTGTCTCTTCACGGGGAACGTGCCTGGTATCTGAGCTATGAGAATACCAGCAGGCTTCTTGGTATGATGTACTACGGAGCCTATGCAAGGGAAAAAGAGGATCTGGAGGCTGCAGAGGATGATTTTATTTACATCGGCTATAATTTCCACTGGGAAAACCGGAGCCTTGCTCTGCCCAATCTCCCGGAAGGCATGTGCTGGAAAAAAATCGCAGATACCTCTCTTTACGGAACAGGATTCTGTCTGGAGGAGGAAGAAGAATATAAAAAATCAATCGAAATAGGACCCCGCGCCATTGTGGTATTGCTGGGCAGACAGGAGGCGGAGAAAGATGCGATCATGGCACCCGTGGCTGCACTTCAGGACCATCACGAGGCATAAGCTTCTGGTGATGAAATATTGTTTTCGTATCGGGTTATATAAGCAGGGGTTGCTTCATGACCTGTCCAAATATTCCCCGACGGAATTTCTGGTAGGCTGTAAATATTATCAGGGGACAAGAAGCCCCAACAACGCAGAACGTGAGGCAACCGGCGTATCCATGTCCTGGCTGCACCATAAGGGAAGAAACAGACACCATTTTGAACATTGGGTAGACTATTCCCTTGACGGTGAGCATGTGATCATGGGAGCCAGAATGCCCAGAAAATATGTGGCGGAAATGGTCATGGATCGGATCAGTGCATCCAGAAACTATCTGGGAGAGGAATATACCTATCATGAACCATTGCAGTATTTTCTGAAAAGCAAGGAGAAGCTGTGGTTTATCCATCCACAGACAAAGAAAGAGCTGGAGGGACTTCTCCGGATCCTGGATAAATACGGAGAGGATAAGACCCTGTGGTATATCCGCAATGTATATCTATGTGATAACCGCGGAAAAAAAGTGAAAAGCCCTGGGAAAAAGCTTCGAAATCACAGATAGGGGTGTATTTTTGGCAGGTTGTCTGATATAATATTCAGATATCAGGAGGAAGAATGAATGGATACACCAACAATTGCGAAATACTATAGAGAGAAAGATCCCATGGAGCGCCTGAAGCTTCTGGAGCAGTCCATTGCAGCAGGAGAAGAACCGGAAGAAAACAGGATCCGCAAGGAACTCTGGGAGATCCGTTACAGCGATAAAGCTGAGACTGGTGATACCAGGGCAGACGGTTATCTCGGTCTCTGGATGACCATGGAGTTTAACCGGAATTCCGCTTCCAGATTCTTTGGCACAAGAAGTGCGAAGAAAGAGATAGGCAAGTATCTTAAGAAGCTGAAATTTCAGGAGTTCCAGGAAAAGGGCGGTCTTTATGAGGAGCTTCTTTACCGGGAATGCTGTCATCTGGTTCTGGTCTACATGGATCTCTGTCAGACAGATAAATCCTATAACACAATGATTTTCGGCCTGATCCACATCAAGGAGGACAGTGCGAAGGCCAAGGTCCAGAGAGACATCAGGGAAACAGCTGTGGAGCTTCCGGCTAATCTTGGAATGGAAGCTGAGCTTGGAATCATCACAAGAGCTGCCAGAGAGATCTACAGGCAGTATTATCCCAACGAAGGAAACATTTAGGAGGCCGGAGCGCTTCCGTTTCAGGCTGTCTGACTACTCAGGCAGCCTTTTGTTGCCATGCATCCGATAAAATATTCTGAGATTTTTTTGAACGAAGATCCATGTCGGGTGTGAAGAGAAACATTCAGGAGGTTACTAATTTATGAATCCCAATCATCTGAACGCATATGAAGTCCTGAAGGAAGAAGATCTTCAGGATATTCATTCCAAAGGATGGCTTCTCAAACACAAAAAAACAGGAGCCAGAGTCATGCTCATCGAGAACAGCGATGAGAATAAAGTTTTTAACATTGCATTCCGTACACCGCCAAAGAACAGCACCGGTGTTGCCCACATCCTGGAACACAGCGTACTGTGCGGCTCCAGGGAATTTCCGCTTAAGGATCCTTTTGTGGAGCTGGTAAAAGGTTCTCTTAATACCTTCCTTAATGCCATGACCTATCCGGATAAGACCTGCTACCCGGTAGCAAGCTGTAATGACCGGGATTTCCAGAATCTGATGCATGTGTATCTGGATGCGGTGTTCTACCCGAACATTTACAAAAAAGAGGAGATTTTCCGCCAGGAGGGCTGGAACTATCATCTGGAACAGAAAGAAGGACCGCTGAAGTACAATGGTGTTGTTTACAACGAAATGAAAGGTGCTTTTTCCTCACCGGACGATGTTCTGGAGCGTGAGATCATGAATTCCCTGTTCCCGGATACCACCTATGGCTGTGAGTCCGGCGGAGATCCTGTAAATATCCCGGATCTCAGTTACGAGGAATTCCTGGATTTCCACAGACAGTACTATCATCCGTCCAACAGCTTTATCTATCTCTATGGAAACATGGATATGGAGGAGAAACTGGAGTTTATTGACAGCCATTATCTGTCTGCCTTTGATTCCCTTGCCATTGATTCCCAGATCCGGGATCAGGAAGCTTTTGCCCAGGTAAAAGATATCCAGAAAAATTATCCGGTGTCAGAGGACGAAGGAGAAGAGGATAACACTTATCTTTCCTACAATATGGTTGTGGGTGAAGCAGCAGATATCAACTTAAGTCTTGCTTTCGAAGTCCTGGATTACGCACTTTTAAGCGCACCGGGTGCACCGCTGAAACAGGCACTTCTGGATGCAAAGATCGGCAAGGATATCTATGGCTCCTTTGAGGATGGAATCAAACAGACCTATTTCTCCATCGTGGCAAAGGGAGCCAACTTAAGCCAGAAAGAGGAATTTGTCAAAGTGATCCGTGACACCCTCACAAAGATCATGGAGGAAGGTATCGACAAGAAGGCAGTAACAGCCGGAATCAACTACTACGAATTCCGTTTCCGTGAGGCAGATTTCTCTTCCTATCCGAAGGGACTGATGTATGGCCTGGATATTTTAAGCAGCTGGCTTTATGACGATACAAAGCCGTTCTGTGAAGTACAGCTTCTTGAGGGATTTGAGTTCCTCAAAAAAGCTCTGGAAGAGGGATATTTTGAGGATCTGATCCGTAAATATCTTCTGGATAATACCCATGGCGCGATCCTTTCCCTGGTACCGGAGAAAGGCCTTGCTGCTAAGAGAGACAAAGAACTGGAAGAAAAACTGGAGAATTACAGAAAGAGCCTTTCTGATGAAGAGCTTACCCGGATGGTAGAGAATACAAAAGCCCTGGAAGCTTATCAGGAATCCGAGGAAGATCCGGAAGCACTGACCTGTATCCCGATGCTTTCCAGAGAAGATATCAAAAAAGAGATCACAGGACTGACAAATGAGGAACATTACGTAGATGACAGCCTGTTTCTGTATCATGATGTATGCACCAATGGAATCGGTTATGCAGATCTTCTTTTTGAGATCCATGACTTTGATGTAAATACTGTCCATTATCTGGGACTTTTAAAATCTGTGCTTGGAGCAGTGGATACAGAAAACTACAGTTATGGTGAACTGTTCAATGAGGTGAATGCAAGAACCGGCGGCATTTCCTATGGAATCGAAGTTTTTGATGATGCGCAGGATACCGATGCGTTCCGTGCCATGTTTGCTGTAAGAGGCAAAGCTTTGTATCCGGAGATGGATTTCATGTTCTCCATGATCCGTGAAGTTCTTACAACTTCCAAACTTACAGACACCAAACGTCTCTATGAGATCATTGCCAGAGTGAAATCCAGAGCCCAGGCCAGCCTTGCAAGTGCAGGCCATTCCACCGCCGTTCTCCGCGGTGCTTCCTATGCATCCCCGATGGCTGCCTTCCAGGATGAGATGGCAGGGATCGGATATTATCAGTTTATCGAAAAACTGGAAAAAGATTTTGATAGCTGCAAGGACGAGATCGTAAAAAATCTCCGCAAAGTGATGGAGGAGGTTCTTCGTCCGGAGAATTTCTGTGTAAGCTACACCGGAGAGAGAGAGTCCCTGGATACAGTGAAAACACAGGCTGCCGAAATTAAGAAAGTCCTGTTTAATGGACAGAAACCGGAGCCCGTGAAACAGGCCCCGTGCGTAAAGAAAAACGAAGCCTTCAAGACATCTGGTCAGGTACAGTATGTGGCACAGAACGGAAACTTCCGCAAAAAAGGCCTGGAGTATACCGGTGCACTGGAGATCCTGAAAGTGATCTTAAGCTACGATTATCTCTGGATCAACCTTCGTGTAAAGGGTGGAGCGTATGGTTGCATGAGCGGCTTTAAGAGAAACGGAGAGAGCTTCCTGGTATCCTACCGTGATCCCCATCTAAAGAGAACCCTGGAAGTATACCAGGGAGTGCCGGATTATATCCGTGCCTTTGAGGCAGACGAGCGTGAGATGACAAAATATATCATCGGAACGATCAGCAACAAGGATGTGCCGAGAACTCCGCAGATGCAGGGAAGTATCTCAAAAACCGCATATTTCTCCAATGTTACAGAGGATATGCTCCAGAAGGAAAGAAATCAGATCCTCGGAGCGCAGAAGGAGGATATCCAGAAATTGGCAGCTCTTGTAGAAGCAGTACTTTCCGATGATCAGATCTGCGTAGTAGGAAGTGAGACTGCAATAGAGAAGGCGGAAGATGTATTCATGGAAGTGAAGCCACTGATCGGCTGATGAGAAACAAAGCCTGCTGTCCGTTAAATGGGATAGCAGGCTGTGAAAGGATTATGAGAGGATAAAGAATGGATAATAATTTTAGATCAGGCTTTGTTGCGATCATCGGAAGACCGAATGTTGGAAAATCCACGCTGATGAACCATCTTATCGGACAGAAGATCGCCATCACATCAAACAAGCCACAGACAACCAGAAACAAGATACAGACCGTATATACCTGTGATGAGGGACAGATCGTATTTTTGGACACACCAGGTATCCACAAGGCAAAAAACAAGCTTGGAGAATACATGGTACAGGTTGCGGAGAGAACCCTGAAGGAAGTAGATGCCATTATGTGGCTGGTGGAGCCGTCCACATTCGTAGGTGCGGGAGAGCGCCACATTGCCGAGCAGCTACAGAAGGTTGGAGTTCCTGTGATTCTCATCATCAACAAGATCGATACGGTAAAAAAAGAAGAGCTTCTTCCTGCAATCGATACCTACCGTAAGATCTGTGATTTTGCAGAGATCATTCCCTGCTCTGCCCTCCGCGGAAAAAACACACAGGATATCATTCCAAGTATTTTCAAATATCTTCCGTACGGACCGATGTTCTATGATGAGGATACAGTTACCGACCAGCCTCAGCGCCAGATCGCCGCAGAGATCATCCGTGAGAAGGCTCTGCATGCACTGGATGAGGAGATCCCTCACGGAATCGCCGTTGCCATCGACCGGATGAAGAAACGTCCGGGAAGAAGCAACATCATAGATATTGATGCGACCATCATCTGCGAGCGTAATTCCCACAAAGGCATCATCATCGGAAAACAGGGTGCCATGCTGAAAAAGATCGGAAGCAATGCCCGCTATGAGCTGGAGCGTATGCTGGAAGCAAAGGTAAACCTAAAGCTCTGGGTCAAGGTGACTAAGAACTGGAGAGACAGTGATTTCCTGATCAAGAACTTTGGATATGATAAGAAAGAAATCTGAAAATGAGTGATCTGATTACCGTACAGGGAGTGGTGCTTTCTGCCATGCCGGTAGGCGACTATGACAAGCGGATCGTCCTTCTCACAAGAGAGAGGGGAAAGATTTCCGCCTTTGCCAAGGGAGCAAGGCGGCAGAACAGTCCGTTTATGGCAGCAGCCAATCCGTTTGTATTCGGAAGTTTTACCCTTTATGAGGGAAGGACAAGTTATAATCTCAACCAGGTCAGCGTACAGCATCATTTTGTGGAACTGGCCACCCAGCAGCCGGGAGTTTACTACGGATATTATTTTCTAGAACTGGCGGATTATTTTGGTAAAGAGGGAACAGACGAGAAGGAGATGATGAATCTTCTCTATGTGACCATCAAAGCCATTTTGAATCCCCATATTGAAGACCGGCTGGTGCGCTGTATCTATGAACTGCGGACCATGGTGATCCAGGGCGTGATGCCGCAGCTGTTTCAGTGTGCAGGCTGCGGGAGAGAGCTTACGGAAGAAGAAAATGGAGAGCTTTTTTTCTCCCAGGATGAGCACGGGATCCTGTGTGCGGACTGCAGCAGGATGGCCATGGACCGGAAACGGATCTCAGAGGCAGCCCTGTATGCCATGCGCTACATAGCCGTGTCCCCCCTGGCAAAGCTGTATACGTTTACAGTGCGGGATGATGTGCTGCGGGAACTGGAACGCCACATTTACCGGTATACGGAGCTGAATACAGACAAGCGGTTTAAAAGTCTGGAGATCCTGGAATTAATGAGATAGATCACTGCCGGCTGCGGAATAACCGTAACGATTTATTTTTCAAAAGCAGGACAGGAAGCAATGCAAATGGAAATATCCTTGAAAAATCATGAGGATACTAGTATAATAAGACCAAAAATGTAAAAAAGCAGCTTTTTCCGGAGCTTTCCGGACGCATTTGGCGGAACAGCTGCAAGTCAAGAGGAGAGAAATCATGGAAAAGACAATGGAAAAGATCGTAGCTCTTGCAAAAGCCAGAGGATTTGTTTACCCGGGTTCCGAGATCTACGGCGGCCTGGCAAACACATGGGATTATGGAAATCTCGGTGTAGAGCTTAAAAATAACGTAAAACGTGCATGGTGGCAGAAATTCATTCAGGAGTCTCCGTACAATGTAGGTGTTGACTGTGCAATCCTTATGAACCCGCAGACATGGATCGCTTCCGGACATCTTGGCGGATTTTCTGATCCTCTTATGGACTGTAAAGAGTGCCACGAGCGTTTCCGTGCAGATAAGCTCATTGAGGACTTTTGTGCAGAGCATGACATTGCCATTGAGGGAAGCGTAGATGCATGGTCCCAGGAGAAGATGATGGACTTCATCAAAGAACACGAGGTAGGATGTCCGAGCTGTGGTAAACACAACTTCACAGATATCCGTCAGTTCAACCTGATGTTCAAGACATTCCAGGGTGTTACCGAAGATGCCAAGAATACTGTATATTTAAGACCGGAGACTGCACAGGGTATTTTCGTAAACTTCAAGAACGTACAGAGAACATCCCGTAAAAAGATCCCGTTTGGTATCGGCCAGATCGGTAAATCCTTCCGTAACGAGATCACACCGGGTAACTTCACATTCCGTACCCGTGAGTTCGAGCAGATGGAGCTTGAGTTCTTCTGCGAGCCGGATACAGATCTTGAGTGGTTTGCATACTGGAAGAAGTTCTGCCTTGACTGGCTGAGTGCTCTCGGACTTAAGGATGATGAGGTTCGTTACCGTGACCATGATAAGGAAGAGCTGAGCTTCTACAGCAAGGCTACCACAGATGTGGAATTCCTTTTCCCATTCGGATGGGGTGAGCTCTGGGGAATCGCTGACAGAACAGATTATGACCTGACACAGCATCAGAATGTATCCGGCCAGGATCTCACATACTTTGATGATGAGAAGAAACAGAAATATATCCCATACGTTATCGAGCCATCACTTGGAGCAGACCGTATGGTACTTGCTTTCCTCTGCAGCGCTTACGATGAGGAAGTTCTGGATGAAGAGAAGAACGATGTCCGTACAGTCCTTCATTTCCATCCGGTGCTTGCACCGGTTAAGATCGGTGTGCTTCCGCTTTCCAAGAAGCTTAACGAGGGTGCTGAGAAGATCTACCAGCAGCTTTCCAAGAAGTACAACTGTGAGTACGATGACCGTGGAAATATCGGTAAACGTTACCGCAGACAGGATGAGATCGGTACTCCGTTCTGTATCACTTATGACTTCGAATCTGAGAATGACGGTGCAGTTACAGTCCGTGACCGTGACACTATGGAGCAGGTACGTGTGAAGATCGATGAGCTTGATGCATACTTTGCTGATAAATTTACATTTTAAGTAAATACATTTTTTAATAAAAAACCTCCGGCTATTTTCTGGCCGGAGGCTTTTTTTCAATAAGTCTGTTTTTCATTCGCCAGTTTCTTGGCGACATTCCGTATACATTTTTGAAAGCCCGGGAAAAATGCAGCTGATTGGGATATCCGACTGCATTTCCGATATCTGCGATAGACAGGGCTGTGATCTTAAGAAGTTCTGCAGCTTTGGTCATGCGATAGCTGATCAGGAATTCCTGGGGAGAACGTCCGATGGTGTCGTGGAAGATCTTACCGAAGTAGCTTCGGTTCAGGCCGCAGCAGGCTGCGATATCCTCAATGGAAATATCATTCTGGAAATTCTGTTCAATAAAAGAGAGCGCCTCCTTGATATAAAAATCACGGATACTTCCATCCTGTTTCATGCGGACAGTTTCAGTAGAGCGCATAAAGTAATCCAGAAAAAGCCAGGTATGTCCGATAAGATGAAAGGGTGATTCCTGGGAATTATGGCTGATATAAAGCATTTCCTCCATCATTTTCTGGCGGAGATCTGCAGAGTGGCTGTGATAGACCGGATGGTCCGGACTTAAACCTGCAGTTTCCACGATCTCTTTTGCCCGGAGCCCGTCAAATTCCACCCAGGTGTACTCCCATGGAAAGTAGGTATCTGCAATGTAGGTGTTGATCTGACCGGGAAAAAGCATGAAACCCTGGCCGCTTTTTACCTGATAGGTGATGGTCTCTCCTGCGGAATTGTCTGCCATCAGAGTTCCTGTACCGGAGATCACATAATGAAAAATATAATGGTTTCGTGCTGCCGGGCCGAATGAATGTGCCGGAGCGCAGTGCTCCCAGCCATATTGGTATAGTCCGATATCAACAAAGTTTTCATTTGGAAAAACGGAGAAGAGAAGGTCATTCATATTTTTATCCTTTAGGCGTATGATTTTGTCTGGTTTCAGTAACATTATATATTAAAACATCAGGGAACATCAATATATGTATAAAAATGCAATTACAAAAACAGCCTGTAAAATATACAAAAAAGAGAAAAATAATCGAGAAAACTTTGTGAGAAAATTAAGTTTCGCGAGAAACCTATTGATTTTCGATGAATCAGGAATATACTAATTTTAGATAAAAGTAGTGATATAGGTATAGAATATATCAAAATGCTAGATGACTTTAATGAAGACAGAGAAAAATTGCATTTTGATATAAAACAAGAAAAACGCTGCTATTTATGCAAGCATAAAGCTATGTTAAAATAGCTTTCAGAAAAAAGAAACCAGAGAATAAGTATTGGAGAACCCGAAATAACCATTTTAGCTAAAACGGGTGATATCCGACTTATCAAATAAAGGGAAAAGGAAGGAGAATAACAAGATGCGCAACAGAAGTAAATGGATCCTCTGTATGGGACTTGCCTTTACCACGGCAGCTTCCGTTACATTGAGCGGATGCGGCACAGGTAAAAAGGACAGCGGAAAGACAGAGATCGAACTTGTGCAGTATAAACCGGAAGCGGTTAAGGCATTTGAAAAACTGGAAGAAAAATTCAATGCCACTCATGATGATATCCATCTTACCATCGAATCACCAAACGATGCTATGACTGTATTGAAGACAAGATTTATCCGTGAGGATAATCCGGATATCATTGGAATCGGAGGCGATGTTAACTTTTCCAATTTTATTGATTCTGATATGCTGATGGATATTTCCGATTATCAGGGACTGGATTCGATCAAAGATGCATATAAAGAAATTGATAAAGCGCTGGAATTCGTTCCGGAAGACGGAGTCTATGCGGTTCCTTACGTGGCCAATGCCGCCGGAATCCTTTACAATCGTGAGCTTTTCAAGGAGCATGGCTGGCAGATCCCGACTACATGGGATGAATTTATGAGCCTTTGCCAGGAAATTCAGGATGCAGGTATCCAGCCGCTTTATTTCGGATTTAAAGATACCTGGACCTGTCTTGCACCGTGGAATTCCATTGCGGTAGACCTTGCACCATCTGATGTATGCCGTCAGGTAAACCAGGGAAACACTACTTTTGAAAAAGAGTATCAGGAAGTAGCAGACCGTATGCTGGAGCTTATCCAGTATGGACCGGATGATCCCTTTGCCTATGATTACAATGGTGCCTGCACCGCTTTTGCAAAAGGGGAAGCTGCCATGTATCCCATCGGAAGCTATGCGATCCCGCAGATCCAGAGTGTAAATCCGGATATGGATATTGATTCCTTTGTGACACCTGCAAGCAATGATCCGTCAGAAAACAAACTGAATTCCGGAGTTGACCTTCAGTTCTGTGTGATGGATGACTGTGAGAATAAGGAAGCTGCATATGAAGTGCTGGATTTCCTTCTTGAGGATGAGAATATACAGACATATCTGGATGACCAGAAGGCAGTTCCCTGTAAAGAGGGTGATTTCACACTTCCCTCTACTCTGGATGGTATGAAGGAATATATAGAAGAGGGAAGGATGGCCGACTACCAGGATCATTATTATCCTACAGAGATGGCTGTGGATGCACAGATCCAGACCTTCCTGATGAAAAAGGATAAAGATGCATTCCTGAAAAAATTTGATACAGACTGGACAAGATATAACCGTGACATTATCCGTAAAGTACAGGACTATGAGGAGAAGAACGGGGAAGGAGAGAACTGATCATGGGAAAAAAATCTATGAGTGGAAGAAAGCTGACCTTTCTTCTGATCACCATTCCGATCGTGGCATTATTTTTCTGCTTTAACACACTGCCTCTGATCAAGGGTGTGATCTACAGCTTTACGAACTTTAAAGGCTATGGAAGCTATGACTGGGTAGGACTTCGAAACTATAAGGATCTTTTTACAGACAGCCGTGTTGGCGGTTCCTATCTGTTTACCTTTAAGCTGGCCATCGTGGCAACTATCGTAACGAATGTACTCAGCCTGATCCTGGCACTTGGACTGAACAGCAAGATCCGTTTCAAGAGTGCAATGCGTGGAGCTTATTTTATTCCTAATGTACTTGGCGCACTGGTCGTAGGATATATTTTCAATTATTTCTTTACATATATCCTGCCTGCATTCGGAAAGATGATCGGAAATAAAACATTGTCTTCCAGCATGCTTTCCAGTACGAGCCTTGCATGGGTAGCCATCGTGATCGTTTGTGCATGGCAGTCCATCGCAATGAATACCATTATCTATATTTCGGGCCTCCAGACAGTGCCGGAGGATGTATACGAGGCAGGCGCTATTGATGGTGCTACCGGATTCAGTAAGTTCCGTTACCTGACATTCCCGCTGATCGTTCCGTTTTTCAGCATCAACATGGTTCTCTGTGTGAAAAACTTCCTGATGGTATTTGATCAGATCATGGCTTTGACAAAGGGTGGTCCTGCACAGAGTACAGAATCCATTTCCTATCTGATCTATAACAATGGTATGAGTGGAGGACAGTTTGGATTCCAGAGTGCCAATGCAGTGATATTCTTTATTGTGATCGTGATCATTTCTGCAGTGCAGTTGACTATCACAGGGAAAAAGGAGGAGCAGCTGTAATGAAAACGAAAATAAGAGAAAAAGCGAACTGGCCGGTAACGATCCTTCTGATCCTTGGCCTTATCACAGTGGTATTTCCGCTTTATATGACAATTGTGATCGCATTCAAGCAGCCGACAGAGATGACCAACAGTGTAGCCGGGATCCTGTCTCTGCCAGAGAAATTCAGTCTTGCCAATTTCAGGGAAGCTATGGAGGTAACAGACTTCTGGCATTCTCTTGGAAACAGTGTATTGATCACTGTGATCACAGTGGTTCTTGCTATTGTAATTCATTCACTTTTAGGTTATGCTATAGCCAGAAACAAGAGAAGTAAATTTTATAAATTTATCTATCTCTATGTAGTGAGCGGTATGTTTGTTCCGTTTGCTATCCTGATGATGCCGCTTGTAAAGCAGACTGCTGAGATGGGCCTTGATAACAAAGTCGGTGTGATCATTCTTTATACGGTATTTTATATGCCTATGAACGTGCTTCTTTATTCCGGATATCTGACAAACATTCCAATGGCCCTTGAGGAGGCTGCCTGTGTGGATGGAGCCAGCACCTGGAAAACATATTGGAAGATCATCTTTCCGATCATGAAGCCGATGCATGCCACAGTGGCAGTTCTGACAGCACTTGGAACCTGGAATGATGTTATGACTCCATTGGTTATCATGTCCGGATCTACGGGTGGAACCACATTGCCTCTGGCACAGCTGAATTTCCAGACTCAGTTCGGAACAAACTATAACCTTGCGTTTGCCTCTTATCTGCTGGCACTGCTTCCGATCCTTCTGTTTTATCTGATCTGCCAGAAGCACATTTTAAATGGTGTTGTAAACGGTGCCGTAAAATAAAAACACAAGAAAAAGGAGGATTCACATATGGGAATCATCTACTGCGAGAAAGACAGAACGTTTACCCTGCAGACAAAAGAAACTACATATCAGATGCAGGTGGATCAGTACGGATTTCTTCTTCATCTCTATTATGGTAAAAAGGCAGAAGGCTGCATGGATTATCTTCTGACTTACTATGACAGAGGATTTTCCGGAAATCCCTATGATGCGGGAACAGACAGAACCTATTCCATGGACTCTCTTCCACAGGAGCTTTCCTGCTACGGAAACGGAGATTTCCGCAGTGCATCACTGATGCTGGAAAACGGTGACGGAAGCATGAGCTGTGATATGCGTTACAAGAACTATACTATCCGTGACGGTAAATACAGCCTTCCGGGGCTTCCGGCGGTTTATGCGGATAATGAGGAGGCACAGACACTGGAGATCGTTCTGGAGGATCCGGCTACCGGCGTGGAGGCCATGCTTCTTTACGGTGTACTTCCGGAACTGGATATCATTACAAGAAGCGTCTATGTCCGCAATCAGAGCAGTGAGAAGATCTATGTGAACAAGGTGATGTCCGCAGAACTGGATTTTCTTTACGGAGATTATGACCTGCTTACTTTTTACGGAAGACATGCCATGGAGCGGAATCTGCAGAGAGTACCGGTGGCTCATGGAAGTCAGATGATCGGCAGTGTCCGTGGCACATCCAGCCATCAGTATAATCCGATGATGATCCTGGCAGAGAAGGACACAACAGAGGATCATGGAGGCTGCTATGCTATGTCCTTTGTATACAGTGGGAATTTCCAGGGTGAGGTTCTTAAAGATCAGTACAATCAGACAAGAATGCTCCTTGGTGTACAGGAGGAGTGCTTCCGGTATCCGCTGGAAGCTGGGGAGACCTTCTATGCACCTGAGGTGATCTTAAGCTACACAGATCAGGGAATGAACCGTCTTTCCCAGAATCTGCATAGCTGCATCCGTCATCATATCTGCCGTGGTAAATATAAGACAGAGGTTCGTCCGGTGCTGGTAAACAGCTGGGAGGCAGCATATTTTGATTTTACAGGGGAGACTTTATATAATCTGGCAAAAGAGGCAAGGAGCCTTGGTATCGATATGCTGGTTCTGGATGACGGCTGGTTTGGAAAACGTGACGATGACAACAGTGGTCTTGGGGACTGGTATGTCAATGAGAAGAAGCTTGGAGAGACTCTCGGCGGACTGGTAAAAAGAGTCAATGACCTCGGAGTGAAATTCGGTATCTGGATCGAGCCTGAGATGATCTCTGAGGACAGTGATCTTTACCGTGAGCATCCGGACTGGGCACTTATGATTCCGGGAAGAAATCCAGTGAGATCCAGAAATCAGCTGGTACTTGATTTTTCCAGAAAAGAAGTTGTAGACGGAATTTTTGGACAGATCAGTGCGGTATTGGATAATGCCAATATTGAGTACGTTAAATGGGACATGAATCGAAGCCTGATGGATGTATTTTCCGTAATGACAAAGGATCAGGGACGTGTAATGTATGATTATGTCCTGGGATTGTACGATTTTCTGGACCGTATGGTGAACCGTTATCCGGATCTTCTGATCGAGGGCTGCAGCGGCGGTGGTGGAAGATTTGACGCAGGCATGCTGTATTACACACCGCAGATCTGGTGCAGCGACAACTCTGATGCTATTGACAGGCTTCGGATCCAGTATGGCACTTCCTTCGGATATCCGGTATCGGCCATGGGAGCACATGTGTCTGCAGTGCCGAACCATCAGACAGGAAGGATCACCCCGTTACATACCAGAGGTGTGGTTGCCATGTCCGGAACCTTCGGCTACGAGCTGGATCTTCTGAAGCTGACTGAGGAAGAAAAAGACGAGGTCCGCAGCCAGATCGGGGAATTCCGTAAATATGCGCCACTGATCCAGAACGGACGGTACTATCGCCTGACAGATCCGTTTAAGAGTGAGGTCTGTGCATGGGAGATCGTTGGAAATTCTCAGGAAGAAGTTCTGCTCAATGTTGTCATGGAGGAGATCCATGGAAATATGACTGTGAATTATGTGCAGCTTCGCGGCCTTGATGAGAGTGCACTTTATAAGGAACAGACTACCGGCAGGATCTATTCCGGAGCTGCTCTGATGCATGGTGGAATGCCGCTTCCTGCAGAGTTTGGGGAGTACAGAGCTTATCAGTATCATTTTGTGAGAGAATAAGAGCGTATGAGACAGTAAGATAAATAAAAGGATCCGTCATACAGACAGCTGAAAAAGCCGATGTATGGCGGATCTTTTTTATCATAGCTCAGTGTACGGTGATCTGATAGCTCTTGATAAATTCCTCATCCGGTTTCAGCACATTGATATTTGCTTTTTCGGAAAGAGGCTTTTCAAAACCACAGTCATCACAGCGTCCCATCCACGGCTCCAGGCATACGAAGGGAGCACCGGGTACGGACCAGATACCGAAATTCGGGAAGCCCTCACTGGTAAGTGTCAGATATGGAGTTCCGTCCGGGAAGAGGATACCGGCCTTTTGGATCTGGCCGTTATCAAAAACAAGAGCGTCTTTATCAAACATGTGAGGAGCAATGGAACAGGTTCCGTTTTCAAGGGAAAGTGTATGTGGCTCGTCAGCAAGGACTGTTCCTACAGACGTATCGATAAGGAGATAGGTAAGAGTGTCCAGGCCTTCAAAAGCAAGACGGTAATCACTCTGGGATTCGCCTTCACGTACCGGAACACGGAATGCCGGATGGCCGCCGATGGTAAAATACATAGTTTCAGAATCATTATTAACTACTTCCCAGCATACTTCCAGGTCGTGCTTCTTCAGAGTGTAGGTGATCTTCAGAGCGAAAGCAAACGGATAAACATTCAGGGTTTCTTCAGAGGACTTAAGGACAAAGGAAAGGGAAGTATCGGTGATATCCGTGCAGATAAAATCGCTGTCTCTTGCAAAGCCGTGCTGGCTGGAAGGATATTCCTTTCCGTTCAGACGCCAGATATCTTTGTAGTTACGTCCCACGTTGGGAAAAAGTACAGGCGCATGGCGTTTCCAGTAAGCCGGATCTGCCTGCCAGAGGATCTCCCTGTCATTAGTCTTGTCATAGATGCCGGTGAGTTCAGCACCGTGATCGGAAACGGAAATCTTAAGAAAGCTATTTTCAATCGTTCGTGTCATGATAAACCTCCTGTATGACAGCATTCGGGTAATATTACCTCGGAATTGCTGCATGTTTTTTTCTATTTTAGCACATTTTTCAGATGATAACGAGAAAAATACAATCTGTGAAAAATATAACTGGAAAATCTGTCATATTTCACAAGAGAAATTGCTGTTTTTTGGAAGAATAACCTTGACTAATGAAGGATAAATCTATAAAATAATTATGTGCGTAGAAAACATACATTTTTTATGTTTTAAAGAACAATAATTAGGAGGAAAATGTAAAATGGCAAAATGGGTTTACATGTTTACAGAAGGTAATGCTACTATGAGAAATCTTCTGGGCGGCAAAGGTGCCAACCTTGCTGAGATGACAAACCTCGGTCTTCCTGTACCGCAGGGCTTCACAATCACAACAGAGGCCTGCACACAGTACTACGAGGATGGCAGATCCATCAACGATGAGATCATGGCTCAGATCATGGAAGCAATTACCAAGATGGAAGGAGTTACCGGTAAGAAATTCGGTGACAAAGAAAATCCTCTGCTTGTATCCGTTCGTTCTGGTGCGAGAGCATCTATGCCTGGTATGATGGATACAATCCTCAACCTTGGTTTAAATGAAGAAGTTGTTAACACTCTTGCTGAGAAATCCGGCAATGAGCGTTGGGCTTGGGACTGCTACAGAAGATTCATCCAGATGTATTCTGACGTAGTTATGGAAGTTGGTAAGAAATACTTCGAGGAGCTCATCGATGAGATGAAAGCTAAGAGAGGTGTTAAGCAGGACGTTGAGCTTACAGCTGCTGACCTGCATGAGCTTGCTGACCAGTTCAAAGCTGAGTATAAATCCAAAATCGGTTCTGATTTCCCAACTGATCCGAAGGAGCAGCTGGTAGGTGCGATCAAAGCCGTATTCCGTTCCTGGGACAACCCACGTGCGAACGTATATCGTCGTGACAACGATATCCCATATTCCTGGGGTACAGCTGTTAACGTACAGATGATGGCATTCGGTAACATGGGTGACGACTGTGGTACAGGTGTTGCCTTCACACGTGACCCTGCTACAGGTGCTAACGGTCTGTTCGGTGAGTTCCTTACCAATGCACAGGGTGAGGACGTAGTTGCAGGTGTTCGTACACCTATGCACATCTCCGAGATGGAGCAGAAGTTCCCGGAAGCATTCGTACAGTTCAAACAGGTTTGCGAGACTCTTGAGAAACATTACAGAGACATGCAGGATATGGAGTTTACTGTAGAGCATGGTAAACTGTATATGCTTCAGACACGTAATGGTAAGAGAACTGCACAGGCTGCCCTTAAGATCGCTTGTGACCTCGTTGATGAGGGAATGAGAACTGAGGAAGAGGCCGTTGCAATGATCGATCCTCGTAACCTTGATACACTTCTTCATCCGCAGTTCGATGCAGCTGCTCTTAAAGCTGCTACACCGATGGGCAAAGGTCTTGGTGCTTCTCCAGGAGCTGCTTGCGGTAAGATCGTATTCTCTGCAGAGGACGCTGTTGAGTGGGCTGCAAGAGGAGAGAAAGTTGTTCTTGTTCGTCTTGAGACATCCCCAGAGGATATCACAGGTATGAAAGCTGCTCAGGGTATCCTGACAGTTCGTGGTGGTATGACATCTCACGCAGCCGTAGTTGCTCGTGGTATGGGATCCTGCTGTGTATCCGGATGTGGCGACATCGCTATGGATGAGGAGAACAAGAAATTTACACTTGCTGGTAAAGAGTTCCATGAGGGAGATGCAATCTCCATCGATGGTACAACAGGTAACATCTATGACGGACTTATCCCGACTGTAGATGCTAAGATCGCTGGTGAGTTCGGACGTATCATGGGATGGGCTGACAAGTACAGAACAATGAAAGTTCGTACAAACGCTGATACTCCTGCTGATGCTAAGAAAGCTCGTGAGCTTGGTGCAGAGGGAATCGGTCTTTGCCGTACAGAGCATATGTTCTTCGAGGGCAACAGAATCGATGCATTCCGTGAGATGATCTGCTCTGAGACAGTAGAGGAGAGAGAAGCAGCACTTGCTAAGATCCTTCCGGAGCAGCAGGGAGACTTCGAGAAACTCTATGAGGCACTTGAAGGAAATCCTGTAACAATCCGTTTCCTTGATCCGCCACTTCATGAGTTCGTTCCTACAGAGGAAGAGGACATCAAGAAACTGGCTGACGCTCAGGGCAAGACTGTTGAGCAGATCAAGACAATCATCGCTTCCCTTCACGAGTTCAACCCGATGATGGGACATCGTGGATGCCGTCTTGCTGTTACTTACCCAGAGATCGCTAAGATGCAGACAAGCGCTGTTATCCGTGCAGCTATCAACGTTAAGAAGAATCATCCGGATTGGAACATCAAACCGGAGATCATGATTCCGCTTGTTGGTGACATCAAAGAGCTTAAATATGTTAAGAAATTCGTTGTAGAGACAGCAGATGCAGAGATCAAAGCAGCTGGTTCTGACCTTGAGTACGAGGTTGGTACTATGATCGAGATCCCGAGAGCAGCTCTTACAGCTGATGATATCGCTAAAGAGGCTGACTTCTTCTGCTTCGGTACAAACGACCTTACACAGATGACATACGGATTCTCCCGTGATGATGCTGGTAAGTTCCTTAACGCATACTATGATGCTAAGATCTTCGAGAACGATCCATTCGCTAAACTTGATCAGGTTGGCGTTGGTAAACTTATGAAGATGGCAATCCAGCTTGGAAAACCGGTTAACCCGAAACTTCACGTAGGTATCTGCGGTGAGCACGGCGGAGATCCGTCTTCCGTAGAGTTCTGCAACGAGATCGGACTTGACTATGTATCCTGCTCACCGTTCCGTGTACCGATCGCTCGTCTTGCAGCAGCACAGGCAGCAATCGCTAAGAAGAACGCCTAAGCAGAACTTCATATTGCTTCAAGGCTGAAACTTCAGCCTGATCAAGCATAGAAAGCTTCTGGCAGTCTGTAGAAATACAGATTGTCAGGAGCTTTTTTTATACAGGGGAAAGAACCATGAAAAAGAAAATTTTTATTATCACAGGAATGATTCTGTGTATCCTGGCAGGAATAGTTATCGTGCCTTCCGTGATCAGAACCAGACAGGCAGTAAAAGAATTTGAAAAAGATTTTCATGCATCCGCCAATTCCGGGGCAGATTCTGCGGGGATAGATTCTGAAGATGAGCCAGCTGCGGAGAACGAAGAAGTTTCAGAGGAAGAAGAGAAGAAAGCGTTTGAGCTGGATACGTATTTGGATCACAGAGATATGACTCACCGGTTGTATATTTACGACATGGATTATATTGAAAAGGCCATTTCCTTTGAGAAAAAAAGCCTTCAGGATTTTGAGGAGGTGATCAGGCAGAATCCGAAAATCCCGGATAAATTCAAACCACTTATGGAAGAATACTGCAAATGTGTGTTTGAAAAATATCCGGATGTGGAACTTCGTCCTTTTTATCAGAATCTTCAGAGCCTGGAAGTTGTGGAATGTACAGAGGATGAACTGTTAAAAGTCAGCTGGGATGTTTATTCCTGCGGATGTTACGTGAAATCAGAGAATAAGATTTATGTGCTGAAAGATAAAGAATACGAAGAAGGAACCTGGGATTATCAGGTGATCTTCCATGAACTGAGCCATTGTCTGCGGGACAGCCATTATACAGATGAAGACGGAAACAAAGTATACATTCAATTTGCCGGACTGAATTATTATGATGTTCCCAATGCGGAGGCAATCAATTCCCTGTTTGCGGTCAGCCTTTTTGATTATGAGGAAAACGATATTGCCTATCAGATGCAGAGCAATGCCCATAAAATAATGATCGAATGTATGGACAATTATTCTCTGGATGATTATGTGAATCACAGTCTTGGATATTACGCAAAACAGCTGGATGAATATAATCAGGATGACAACTATGCAACGACGATCCTGACGCTGATGGATGAGCAATATCATGATTACTACGATGAAAAGACGGCAGAGAACCCGGAAAAATATTATCCGATCTATGATTATATTTCCAACATGTATCTGGGAAAACATCTGAAAGCAGGGATGAGCCAGGAAGAAGCCAGAGGGATTATGGATGAGATGCTGGAAAAACTCCTCTTTGACGTTCCGGAGGAATATCATATAGACAGAGACCATTTTTATGAGTATCTGGAGAAGTATTATACAGAGAAATTTTCTGCTGCATAACTGAAAGTTTTCTGCTGGGGTGATTCCGGCAGTTTACGAAAAAAAGGATTCATGGTATCATGAAAGAAACAGGGCAGATCATGCCAGAGGATAAGGAGAATTTTATGAACCAGGAATCACAGACACCGCATAAGAGGCGGGTACGATATAAAGGAAAATATCCGAAGAAATTCGAAGAGAAATATAAAGAGCTTCAGCCTGAGAAATATAAAGATACTATTGAACATGTGATTAGCAAGGGGAATACACCGGCGGGAATGCACATTTCCATTATGGTGAAGGAGATCATTGATTTTCTGGAGATCAAACCGGGGCAGATCGGATTTGATGCGACACTAGGTTATGGCGGACATACGAAGGCCATGCTGGAATGTCTGAAAGGCCAGGGCCATATGTATGCCACGGATGTGGACCCGGAAGAATCCGCCAAGACCCGGAAACGTCTGGCAGAGCAGGGGTTCGGGGAAGATATCCTGACAATTAAGCTCCAGAATTTCTGCACCATTGATGAGATCGCGAAAGAAGTCGGGGGCTTTGATTTTATCCTGGCGGATCTTGGGGTATCTTCCATGCAGATCGACAATCCAAAGAGAGGTTTTTCTTTTAAAGTGGACGGACCTCTGGATCTAAGACTGAACCAGGAGTCCGGGATCAGTGCGGCGGAGCGTCTGGATACCATTTCCAGAGAAGAACTTGCCGGAATGCTGGATGAGAATTCCGATGAGCCGTACTGTGAGGAAATCGCCAGAGCCATTACCGATGAGATCCGTAAGGGCAACCGCATAGATACCACCACGAAACTTCGGGAAGTGATCGAGAAGACTCTGGATTTTCTTCCGGAAAAAGAGAAAAAAGACACGGTCAAAAAAACATGCCAGAGGGTTTTCCAGGCGTTGCGTATCGATGTAAACCGGGAATTCGAGGTTCTCTATGATTTTATGGAAAAACTCCCCGGAGCTTTGAAACCAGGCGGACGTGTGGCAATCCTTACCTTCCATTCCGGAGAAGACAAACTGGTAAAGAAAGCACTGAAACAGGGATACAAAGAAGGAATTTATTCTGATTATTCCAAAGATGTGATCCGACCGTCTGCTCAGGAATGCGCTCAGAATGGACGTGCCAGATCAACGAAGATGCGCTGGGCGATAAAAGCATAAATGATGATCTCCATAAGCCATGGCAAAAAATAAGCCATGGCTTATTTTTTGAAAAAATTACAAATTTCTGTTCTGTATTTTGGAATAATTCCATACAAATTAAAAAATCACTGTGTTATCATGTTAAACAATTACAGTGACCTGGAAAAGTTAAAGATCAGATAAATATTTTTCGGGACACCACGAATTGGAAAGGAAAAAACATGGATATCACACTTGAAACAGCAGCAGATAAGCTGGTAAAAGAAATTTTTGGCGTGAAGCCTGAAGAAACTGTGATCATCACAGCAGATGATGATTCGGATGCATCGGTTGTAGAAGCAGTAAAAAACAGTGCAAAAAATGCAGGAGCACATGCAATGGTAATTTCAGTTCCCACACCAGGGGGAGTAGGAAAAGCAGCAGATCCGGATCTTCCGGTCGATGCGTTAAGTGCAGCACTTCTCTGTGCAGATGTATGGATCGAATTTAATCATCAGTGGCTTCTTTATTCCACACCATTTGAGCGTGCAGAAGCAGAGAACAAAAAAATGCGTTACATGTGTCTGGTAGATTTTAACCCTGACCTCATGATCCGTACCATCGGCAATGTGGAGACAGAGCAGCTCAAAAAATTTATGCTTGCGATCACTGAAAAAACAAAAAATGCAAAGAACATGCGTGTCACAACTCCGGCTGGATGTGATATATCATTTGAAATCGATCCTGGCCATTATACAGCATGTGACTGCGGAAACGCAACAGTACCAGGAATCCATATGCTTACAGGACAGATCAATGTTGTGCCGCGATTTGGAAGTATCAATGGCGTGATCGTTTTTGACGGATCTGTAACCCCACCTTTTGGAACCACACCGGATGCGCCGATCCGTCTTACAATTGAAAACAGTAAAATCGTAAAAATTGAAGGAGGCCGTGATGCAGCCATTTTTGAAGAGCATTTGAAAAGCTTTGAAGATGAGGGAATGTTCAAGCTTGCACATATTGCGTATGGGTTTAATCCAGGAGCGGTTCTTACCGGCAATATTGTGGAGGATGAGCGTGTATGGGGATCCACAGAGTGGGGAATTGGTTATGTCAGCCCATTTGACGCTCCGCCGCACGGACAGGATGCAAAATCCCACTGTGATGGCATTTGCCTGAATTCTTCTGTATGGCTTGATGGTGTACAGATCATGGATGAAGGGAGAATAACAGATCCATATCTGAAAGAGCTGGCTGCATTCAGAGAATAAATAATATGAACATATCTTTATTGCAGGTTTTAAATGCACCTTTGTTTGAGAATGTAAAAATTTTGTCAGGACGGGCCGGACTTGGCCGGATCGTAAAGCGGGCATCTGTTTTTGATGCGCCATTTAAAGAGGATGTGCTGGAGAAAGATATTCTGGCACCTGGAGATTTTTTTATCACATCTCTTTTGCAGTTTCAGCCGAAATCAGAAGAACTGATGCAGGTTCTGGCGCTTCTTGTAAAAGGAAACTGCAGTGGGCTCTGTGTGATGATGGAGGAGAGAGCAGAGCTTTTTTCGAAAGAAATGCTTGCTTTCTGTGAAGAGAAGCAGTTTCCTGTGATCTGTATGAGGGAAGATATTTCTTATGCAGAGGTCCTTGGAGTTATTAATCAATGTATCCTGGAAGAACAGACAAATGTGCTTAATCAGCTGAAACTGGATAAGATCCTAGCATCGAGGACTCTGCCCCAGGAGCGAATGAAGATCCTTTTTAGCATTAATCCGGGGATCAGGGAGTACGTACAGGCTGTTTATATCCGGGATGAACGGCGGAAGATCACACAAAGAAAAAAAACAGGAGAAGTCTGTTCATCTTTTGATATATTTATTCCGGCGGATAACTATGATATCTGTATTTTGAGTGCAGATTCCAGGAAGGAACTGGAACAGCATAAAAATGTAGTGTGTGAACAGCTTTTGAGAAGCTATCATAACCGCAGACTTGGAATTGGCAGACCTTATGCCAGATACAGAGTAGAACGAACACTTCTTGAAGCAGGAGACGCCCTGGACATGGCACAGGCATCGGACCGGAGGCAGCAGGTCTATGATCCATTGTCTCCGCAGCAGCTTCTTTTGCCTATCAGGGGAAGTCGGGAAATGCAGGAATTTTATGACGAATTTTGTCGAGAGATTGCGGCGAAAACAACGGAAGAAGGCATGGAGGACATGCTTCTTACAACAAGGGCGTATGTACAGTGCAATGGAGATTTTAAAAAAACTGCCAAAAAACTGAAACAGCACGAGAATACGATCCGTTATCGTATTAACCGTCTGAGAAATTATCTTGATGTGGAAGAACAGCCGTTGCTTTTTCATGAGATCATTTCTCTGGCTGTGCGGATCGAATCTATGCTGGAGATAAAAAAGAATAAAGAGGTATGAGAGTGGAACAGGAAAAGAAAACAGGAAATGTGGAATCTGTCACATTGGAACAGGTTCCGATGGAAGAGAGAAAAAGCTGGGCAGATGTTGCCATGATCCAGGCGGGAATTATGATCTGTGTGCCCAGTCTGATGCTGGGAGGAATCCTGGCAGAGTCTATGCCGATGTCTCAGGCCATCTGGTCAGGGGTAATCGGATATGCAGTGATCGTGGCGTTGATGATATTTTGTGGAATCATGGGAAGTGATCTTGGTGTACCGACATGTGTTGTTGCATCTGGCGTTTTTGGAAAACAGGGATCATCAAAGCTGATCTCTGCATTATTTATGATCTCCATGATCGGTTGGTTTGCAGTGCAGAACGGTGTCTGTGGCTCTGCATTTTCCAATCTGATCGAAGCAAGCACAGGAGTAAAAATCCCGATTCCGGTATCAACGGTTGTGTGGGGAATAATCATGCTGGTTACAGCTGTATATGGAATCAATGCTCTGGATAAACTGAATAAGATTGCCATTCCTGCACTTGTGATCGTAACTGTGATCGGGTGTGTGGTAGCAATCCAGCGTTTCGGAACCGGAAATTTAAGTATGACTATCGAAGATCCGGCCATGAGCTTTGCAGATGGAGTTGTACTTACTATCAGTTTTATGGCCACCGGCGCCTTGAATGCACCTGATTTTACCAGATATCAGAGAACAAGAAAAGATACAGTCCTTTCTTCTGCTATCGGTGTGATGCCGGCAGGAATGGCTATGCTTATTCTCGGAGCGGTAATGACGAGAATTGCCCAGCAGTATGACATTTCACTTGTATTTTCTAATATTGGCCTTCCGTTCCTTGGAATGGTCGTACTGATCCTGGCAACCTGGACAACGAATACTACCAATGCCTACAGTGCAGGCTTAAATGCAGTTATGGTATTCAATCTGAAAGAAAGCGGCCGTTCTATGGCAACGGTTATACTTGGAGCTGTGGGAACAGTTCTGGCAGCTGTTGGTGTAGCCGGAAATTTTGAGGGATTTCTTACACTTCTTGGAAATGCGTTTATGCCGATCATTGCTCTGTTTATTGTGGAATACTGGAGCCTTGGAAAAGGAAAAGCAGAGAACTTTACATTACGTGAAGGATGGTCAGTGGCTGGAATCGTGACCTGGGCTCTTGGTTTTGCAGCTACGTTTTTGACTGTGGGAATTTCTTTTATCAATGGAATGCTGGTTTCCGGAATCCTGTATCTGGTGTGGAGACTGGTAAAAAAAGGTGATAAATAAATGGCTAGAGAATATGTAGAAAAAAATACAGCGGAAATGGTCAGATGTCTAAAAGAACTGGTAGCTATTCCCGGGATTTTTGAGGATGCACCATCTAAAGGAGCACCTTTTGGAAAAAATATCCAAAAATCTCTGGAGTACGTCCTTAGAATGGGACAGCAAATGGGATTTCAGGTAAAAAATTATGATGGTTATGCCGGAGAGATCACTGCCGGAGAGGGAAACAGGATGATCGGAATCCTCTGCCATACAGATGTGGTCAGTGCAGGAGAGGGATGGAACACAGATCCGTTTGATCCTGTGGAAAAAGATGGAAAGCTTTATGGAAGAGGAACTTCAGATGATAAAGGCCCTCTGGTGTCTTCACTTTTTGCTATGAAATATCTTGCAGATAATCAGTTGATTCCAAAAGATACCTGTCTTCGCATGATTGTGGGAACCGATGAGGAAGAGAGCTGGCAATGTATTCGTTATTATCTGGATCATGCAGAAATACTTCCACAGGTATCTATCGTACCAGATGCTAATTTTCCACTTTTATACTGCGAAAAAGGACTTCTTGACTTTGATCTTTCTTCTGTGGAATCTGTGGATGAAAGAGCAGAGATACAAATTGTGGAATTAAAAGGTGGACGTAGCAGAAATATTGTTCCGGACGAGGCGTCCTGTCTTCTGAAATGTGAAGATCCGAAGGCGGCAGTAAAAAGCATTGCGCTTCCGGAACAGGTTACAGCAAAGATCACAGATGGATTTTTGAAATTGTCAGTCAGAGGGATCAGTACACATTGTATGAGTCCGGAAAAAGGGTTTAATGCAGTTTCCTGTCTTCTGGAAACGCTGGGACAATTTGGCGAAAAACTTTCTCATGCTTCTTATATGAAATGTTTTCATCAGGCCATAGGAATGGATTATGACGGAGAGCGTCTGGGCTGTGCCATGGAGGATTCCGCAGGGGCACTGACGTTTAATGTGGGAACTGTGAATATGGATGAAAATGGAAGGATTTTTCTGCAGTGTAATATTCGTTATCCTGCATCTGTGGAGTATAATGATATTCGGGAGCTGCTGGAGAGACAGCTGAAAAAATATGGCTTCTTTTATAATGAAGTAGATTATCTGGCTCCGGTGTACCATAAAAAGGACTCAGCACTGATCCGGTGTCTGATGGAGGCCTATCAGGAAGTGACAGGGGATATGGATACAGAGCCAATGGCTATTGGCGGAGCTACCTATGCAAGGGCACTTCCTAATGCTGTGGCATTTGGGCCGCTGTTTCCGTATGAGGAAGAACTGGCTCATGAAGCAAATGAATTTTTAAGCATTGAGAGTCTGCAGAAAATGACCGAAATTTTTGTAAAAGGTCTTTACAAACTGATGACAGAATATAGATAAAAACATTAAAGAAACAAACTATAGAAATATCCTGGAATGCGTTGACATCCAGGATATTTTTTGCTATAGTATACAAGTTTACATATGACAAAGAAGAAAGGATATGGATATGGAGGAAAAGAAAGACATTTTTGACAGACTGATGCATCTTCCTGTATTGAACATATTTGAACCTTTTTATAAAAAACATAAGGAAGTTCTGATGTATCTGTTCTTTGGCGGGATCACATTTTTTCTGAACATAGCACTGTATGCATGGCTGGATGGCATGCTCGGAATAAATGCGCTGATCGCCAATGTGATCTGCTGGGTAGTCTGTGTACTGTTTCAGTATTTTACAAACAGGACCTGGGTATTCGACGGTCAGGTAGATTCGGCAGCCGGATTTTTAAAGCAGATGGCTTCGTTTTTCGGAGGAAGACTCTTTACTCTGGTTGTGGAAGAAGCGATCCTTGCAGTATTCATTACCTGGCTTGGATTTAACAGCATGGCAGTGAAGCTGATCGCTCAGGTGGTTGTGATCGTATTGAATTATATAATCAGTAAATTAATTGTTTTTAAAAAATAAAAAATGTTTATATTTACGAGAAAGGAGTTGAGTTAAAAAATGGCAAAAGATAAGACCAATGATATGACTGTGGGAAATCCGGTGAGCCTGATCATCCGGTTTATGATTCCCATGTGTCTTGGAAATATTTTTCAGCAGTTTTATAACATTGCGGATTCCATTGTTGCGGGTCAGTTCCTGGGAGTAGATGCGCTGGCTGCAATCGGAAGCACCGGTTCACTGATGTTTTTTGTTACCGGATGGCTTAACGGACTGAGCAGTGGCTTTGCCATTCTGGTATCCCAGTGGTTCGGGGCGAAGCAATATGATAAGATGCGTCATTACGTAGCTATGTCCATTTATCTGGCAGCAGCCTTTGCCATTGTGATGACCATTGGCTTTGAGGCTTTGAATGAACCGATTCTGCGGCTGATGAATTCACCGGAGGATCTGATGGGATCTGTGAAGGGATATATGGGAATTATTTATGCAGGCCTGATCGTAACAGCGGCATATAATTCACTGGCAGCGTTTCTCCGTGCACTTGGAGATTCAAAATCTCCGCTGTATTTTCTGATCATTTCGGCAGTGATCAATGTGTTCCTGGATATTCTGTTTATTGTAAAAATCGGGATGGGAGTGGAAGGCTGTGCCTATGCTACGGTTATCGCGCAGGCAATTTCCGCAGTCTGCTGCCTGATCTATATTATCAAAAAGTTCCCGATCCTGCATCTGAAGAAAGAAAACTTTGAAGTTTCTTTTACCAGCTTCCGTTATCTGCTGGCCCTTGGTATTCCCATGGGACTTCAGTTTTCCATCACAGCGATCGGAACCATTATTGTGCAGGGTGCGGTAAATATTTACGGTTCTGTATATATGGCAGGATTTTCCGCTGCGGGAAAAATACAGAATATCATTGCAACTGTATTTGTAGCTTTTGGTGCGACGATGGCAACCTATGTAGGACAGAACCGGGGCGCCGGAAAGATGGACCGTGTAAAAGCAGGAATGAAATATACCCAGATCATGGTCTTGATCTGGAGTGTGATCACTATGATCATTATGTTCTTTTTCGGAAAGTACATGACCTGGCTATTTATTGACAAATCCCAGACGGATGTTATTAATGTTTCTGTTACTTATTTTCATACGGTATTCTGGGCATATCCGTTCCTTGGAAGTATCTTCCTCTACCGAAACGGACTTCAGGGACTGGGATATGGCTTGGTTCCCATGCTGGGCGGTGTGTTTGAACTGGCGGCAAGAAGTGCGATCGTTATGTTTGTTGCAGGAAAAACAAGTTTTGCAGGTGTATGTCTGGCAGATCCTGCCGCATGGATCGCAGCGCTGATCCCTCTGATCCCGTATTATATTTATGTGATGAAAAAGTGGAGCAGGGGAAAAAAGGAAACTGCTGCCTGAGTGGGTATAATACAGAAAATGAAAAGAATAAATTTAGGCTTGCAATTATGGAAGATACAGTTATAATGATATTATAACTGCGGAAAAAACCAGGAAACCAGGAAACCGGGATTCCGGGTAAGATTACAGATCCAGAAGGGAGAATATAGATCATGGAAATCACAAAGGAAACAACAATGGGCGAGATGCTTGCATACGATGAGAAGATCGCATACATCCTTATGCAGGAAGGAATGCACTGCATCGGCTGTCCGTCTTCTATCGGTGAGTCTCTTGAGGAGGCATGTATGGTACACGGACTTGACGTAAACGTAGTACTGGCAGACATCCATCATTATGAGGAAACCAAGAAACAGAAATAATCAGTACTATCACTGATCTTATAACGTTATAACGTACAGATTACGGACCGTAAGGGATAACGACTGTGCATGTCTTTTTGGCATGCCATCGTTATCCCTTTCTTTTTATGTGTAAGCAGTAATAAGAAGAAAAAAACGACTATAAATATCCACTTTTATATGGAGGAAAAAACATGTATATAATGATCGATAATTTTGATTCATTTGTATATAATCTGAAGGCATATTTTCAGGAACTGGGAAGAGAGATACTGGTTAAACGCTGTGATGAGATCACTCTTAAGGAGCTGGAAGAGATGAACCCGGAAGGGATTATTCTCTCGCCGGGACCGAAGCGCCCCTGGGATGCGAAGCTCTGTGTAGATACGGTAAAAAAATTTCAGGGAAGGATTCCGATCCTGGGTGTCTGTCTGGGCCATCAGGTTATCGGCCACTGCGCGGGAGCAGTAGTGGAAAAGGGAGCACGTCCCATGCACGGAAAAGTAACAGAGATCCACAATTACGGAACCGGTGTGTTTGCAGGCCTGCCGGAGAAATATAAGGTTACAAGATATCATTCCCTGATCGTACGGGAAGACAGCATCCCGGAAGAATATCAGGTAGATGCTGTTTCCGATGACGGAGCAGTTATGGGAATTTCCCATAAAACACTGCCTCTGTATGGCGTACAGTTCCATCCGGAAGCTGTTCTTACGGAATATGGCCATGAGCTTCTTGAGAATTTCTGTAAGATCGCAGAGGAATTTCATCAGGAGAGGGAAGAAGAACTGGCAGAAGAGAAAACTGCTTAGATCAAAAAATAACCCGGAGATGAATGCAGCTCGCCTGCACTCATAAGAATATTACAGGGTGCAGTGAGGATACCTGATCCGCTCACTGCACAGATAAAACCGGGAACACACAGGAGTAAAAACATGTACAATAATCAGCGAATCATAAAAGAACTGACCCCATATATCCCGGCAGTGGAGATTTTCTGGATCTACGAGAGAGAGCCGGGAGCTGCATTTCTGGATTCCTCCCTTGTGAATGAACTGGGACATTATTCCGTGATCGGAAGGTGCCCCTATCTGAAACTGGTAAAAGACGGGAAGACCTTTACCATCAATGGAAAACCGGAAACAGAAACAACCTTTGAAGACTACATGCGGGAATATTTGAATACCCATGAGGACAAAAATGACAGCAGACTTCCCCTTGTGTCCGGAGCTGTAGGATATTTTTCCTATGATTACGGAAGGAAACAGATGGGAGTACCCTCCGGGGAAAAAGATCTTGTGACGATTCCGGAAGCAGTTCTGACGTTTTATGACTGTTTTGTTGTGGAAGACTGTCAGGAAAAAAGGACGTATCTTGTGTCAAATGGAATCAGCGGAAATGCCGCGGCGCAGATCGGCGCAATGGAAAAAGCAATCCTGGAATCTGCAGAGGCTGGCAAACCGGAAGAACCGGAAATCGGAGAAAAAAAGAAATTCGAAAATGGGATGATCACGGAAAATTCTCACCGTGAGAAATTTAAGATTCAGGTCCATCCAAATTTTGAGAAAGAGGAATACAAGCAGGCAGTGGACCGGATGATCCGGTATATTATAGAAGGTGATATCTACATTGCCAATATGACACAGCAGCTGACCATTGAAAGCGAAAAACAGCCGCTGGATGTTTTTTATGATCTCCGGAAAAACAATCCCTCTCCTTTTGGCGGATATCTGGATTTCGGAGAGTATCAGATTATCTGTGCCTCTCCGGAGCGGTTCCTGAAAATGAAAGACCGTCATGTGAACACCCGTCCCATAAAAGGGACACGAAAACGTGGCGAAACGCCTGAGGAAGATGAAATGCTCCGCCAGGAACTTGCAGATTCCGGAAAAGATAAAAGTGAGCTTCTGATGATCGTAGATCTGGAACGAAATGATCTGAACCGGGTATGTACACCGGGAAGCGTGAAAGTAACTGAACTTTTTACAGTGGAAGCATATGCCACAGTATTTCATCTGGTGTCGGATATTGAGGGAACACTGGAAGATGGAAAAAATGTGATGGACCTTCTGGAAGCTACGTTCCCCGGTGGTTCTATTACCGGTGCACCGAAATACCGCGCTATGGAGATCATTGATGAACTGGAGCATGGAAAAAGAAATCTCTATACCGGTTCCATCGGCTATCTGACACTGGATGGCAGCTGCGATTTTAACATCGTGATCCGTACAGCCCTTCATAAAAACGGGAAATATCATCTTGGTGTCGGTGGCGGGATCACGGCAGAGTCAGATCTGGAATTTGAGTATGAGGAAACACTGCAGAAAGCGAAAGCAATCCTGGATGCACTGCAATAGGGGACATACGGAATAACGGAAGACTAAGAAAGATTCTGCAGACGGGCCGGGAGACCTGATGCAAAAGGGAGGATGGAGATGAACGTAACATTAGATGAATGTTTTCAGTTTGGCCTGGGAGCATTTGAAACCATAGGGATCGAACAGGGAATTCCCATACTGCTGGATAAACACCTGAAAAGACTGGAACGTGCCGCAGATTTCCTGAAACTGGGAAGCTTGTCAGAACGGGGGATCACTGCACGGAAGATTGAAAAATATCTGGAAGAACAGAAAATGCGCACAGAAGTACAAAAGGAATTTGGAAACCTGGAGCACTGTGCATTAAAGATCATGCTTACCAAGGAAAACATGGTTTATTCTCTTCGTGCCAATCACTATACACCGGAAAAATATGAGAAAGGTTTTTTCATAGATATCAGTGCGGTAAAACGAAATGAAACCTCACCGCTGGTATATCACAAAACCATGAATTACGGAGACTGTATCCTGGAAAAAAGAAACGCCACGGCAGCAGGAATGGATGAGCGGCTGTTTCTCAATACAAAAGAACAGGTTTCTGAAGGTACGGTAAGTAATGTATTTTTTGTGAGAAACGGCGTGATCTGTACGCCACAAGTCAGTTGCGGCCTTCTTCCGGGGATCCTTCGGGAGTATCTCTGTGAAACAGAAGATGTGGAAGAGACAGACATCTATGTTCAGGACCTGAAGCGGTATCAGGAATGTTTTGTTACCAATTCCCTGATGGGAATCATGCCAGTGCGTCAGATCGGGGGAATTCGGTTTGAGGAAGACCGAGTGACAAAGGAGCTGATGAGAAAATATCAGGACATGGTACAGGAGACGATAAATAAGAAGAAAGACAGATGAAACGATATGGAGTGCCAGATTCTGTGAATGACCATGACTGAAATGAATGAAAATGACTGAGATAATCAGGGATAAAAGTGTATCAACCTGGAAAAACTAGGATTGATGCACTTTTTTTGTGCAAACTCAACCAAAAACAGTCATAAATTTTGTGAAGTAGTTTGATTGACTTTGAATGAATTTGGAAGTATACTAAGTTCAACAAATGAGAAACAACAAAAAGCGGTCAGAAACCCGCAGAATAAAAGATATGGGGAGGAGAAAGAAATGATCTGCACAGTTACTTTTAATCCATCTCTGGACTATATCGTTTCCGTAGAGGACTTCAAGCTTGGACTTACCAACCGTACCAGTTCTGAGCTGATGCTTCCGGGCGGAAAAGGAATCAACGTTTCCACCGTGCTGATGAACCTTGGAATTGAGAATACAGCACTTGGTTTCATGGCAGGATTCGTAGGAGATGAGATTGTAAGAAAGCTTGAGGAGATGGGAGTGAAATCCGATTTTATCAAGATCCCGGAAGGCGTTTCCAGAATCAACCTGAAGCTGAAATCCATTGACGGAACCGAGATCAACGGAATGGGACCTAAAATCAGCGCAGAAAAAGTTCAGGAGCTGATGGAGAAACTTGACACACTGAAAGAAGGAGATGTGCTTTTCCTGGCAGGAAGCATTCCATCATCCATGCCGGATGACATGTACGAGAAGATCATGGCGAGACTGGACGTAAGAGGCGTGATGATCGTTGTGGATGCAACAAGAGATCTTCTTGTAAACGTTTTGAAATATCATCCGTTCCTTGTGAAACCCAACAACCATGAACTGGGAGAAATCTTCGGAGTCGAGCTTAAGACCCGTCAGGATGTGATCCCTTACGGAAAGAAACTCCAGGAAAAAGGTGCCAGAAATGTACTGATTTCCATGGCCGGTGAAGGAGCTGTCCTGGTAGCAGAAGACGGACAGGTATTTGAGAAACCGGCACCGAAGGGAACACTGGTAAACGGCGTAGGAGCCGGAGATTCCATGGTAGCAGGCTTTATGGCAGGCTGGATGGAAAAACAGGATTACGAATACGCTTTCCACATGGGGATTTCCGCAGGAAGCGCAAGTGCATTTTCTGAAAATCTTGCCACGAAGGAAGAGATTCAGGCGGTATATAAACAGGTAACAGAGGGGTAAATAAGAAAGGAGAAGGGAAGATGAGAATCACAGATCTGCTTGACAAACGAAGCATATCGCTGGATGCAGCACCGAAGACAAAATCCGAAGCGCTGGACATGGCCGTAGATCTTATGGTAAAAAGCGAAAAGATCAGCGACCGGGAAGCTTATCGGAAACAGGTGTATTTAAGAGAGGAAGAAAGTACAACAGGAATCGGTGAGGGAATCGCCATTCCCCATGGAAAATGTGATGCGGTAAAGAAACCGGGACTTGCTGCCATGGTAGTAAAAAACGGCGTGGAATTTGAGGCACTGGACGATGAGCCGGTTACGCTCCTTTTCCTGATCGCGGCACCGAATACAGAAGACAACATTCATCTGGATGTACTCAGCAAACTTTCCGTGATGCTGATGGATGATAATTTTACAGAGTCCTTACGTAACGCGAAATCTGTAGATGAATTTATGGAGATCATCGACAAGGCAGATGATGAGAAAAAAGATATCGACGAGAGACTGGCAGATACAGGAAGTTCCGAAGGAGCCAGAGCCAAACTGCTGGCAGTTACTTCATGCCCCACAGGTATTGCCCACACCTACATGGCAGCAGAAGGACTGGAAAAAGCAGCGAAGGCGAAAGACTGTTTCATTAAAATAGAGACAAGAGGCTCCGGCGGAGCAAAAAATGTACTTACGGATCAGGAGATCCAGGAAGCAGACTGCATTATCGTAGCAGCAGATGCCAAGGTTCCTATGGACCGTTTCGATGGAAAGAAAGTCATCGAATGCCAAGTTTCCGATGGAATCAGCAAGGCAGACCAGCTGGTTGAACGTGCGATCTCCGGAGATGTTCCGGTATATCATGGGGCAGCAGGCAGCCAGAACTCTTCCTCAAACGCAAAAGCAGGCGGCGGGGCAGGCCACAAAATCTACATGCAGCTGATGAACGGTGTATCTCATATGCTTCCACTGGTTGTTGGCGGTGGTATCCTGATCGCTCTTGCATTCCTGATCGATGGTTTAAGTGTAGATTTAAGTTCCCTTCCGGCAGACCAGAGAGCAAACTTTGGTACCATCACACCGGTAGCGGCTGTTCTGAAAAACATTGGTGGAACCGCATTTGGTTTTATGCTCCCTGTACTGGCCGGCTTTATCGCAATGGCCATCGGTGACAGACCGGCCCTTGCAGTTGGCCTTGTAGGCGGTATGATCGCAGCAAACGGAAAATCCGGTTTTCTTGGAGCTCTTCTTGCAGGTTTCCTTGCAGGATATCTGATCCTGGGACTTCGTAAAGTCTGTGATAAACTTCCGGAAGCTCTGGAAAAAATCGCACCGGTACTGATCTATCCGGTTGTTGGTGTCCTTCTTATGGGACTTTGTATGACATTCATTGTAGAGCCGATCATGGGTGGTATCAATACAGGATTAAATAATGCCTTGACAGGCATGGGAAATTCAAGTAAAGTAATTTTAGGACTGGTTCTCGGTGGCATGATGGCCATTGATATGGGAGGCCCGTTCAACAAAGCAGCATATGTATTTGGTACAGCGGCCATTGCGGCAGGTAACTATGACATTATGGCAGCAGTTATGGTAGGAGGCATGACTCCTCCATGTGCTATCGCACTTGCATCCCTGCTGTTTAAAGACAAATTTACAAAAGAAGAGCGTGAGGCAGGACCGACCAACTTTATCATGGGACTTGCATTTATCACAGAAGGAGCCATTCCTTTTGCGGCATCTGACCCGATCCATGTACTCCCGTCCTGCATCGTCGGCTCCGCAATAGCAGGAGCGATCTCCATGTTCTTCAACTGTACACTGATGGCACCACACGGCGGAATCTTCGTATTCCCGGTTGTAGGTAATGCACTGATGTATCTGGTCGCACTGGTTGTGGGAACTCTGATCTCAGCTGTACTTCTCGGTGTACTGAAGAAAAAAGTTGCTTAAATTTTAAAATTAAAAATAAAAACCTGGAGGATAAAAAAATGAAAGAATTCAAGTATGTAGTAACAGATAACGAAGGAATCCATGCACGTCCGGCAGGAGAGCTTGTGAAACTTGTAAAAGGCTTCGAGTCCAAGATCACAATCGAGAAAGACGGTAAGACTGTAGAGTGCAGAAAGCTTCTTGCACTTATGGGACTTGGCGTAAAGAAAGGCCATGAGGTTACCTTCACATTCGATGGTGCAGACGAGGATGCAGCATACGAGGCAGTAAGCAAATTCATGCAGGAGAACCTGTAATTTCTGAATGAGTGAACAGAAGACATCCCGGTCCGGCTGATCGGGGTGTCTTTTTTAAAGGAGGAAAAACATGCTGACGGAGCAGAGATATGAGATCATACTCGGCCTTCTCAGAGAAAAAAACAGTGTCACGGTAACAGAACTGAAAGATATCCTGAATGCATCGGAATCCACGGTTCGCAGAGATATCACAGCACTTTACAAGGCAGGAAAACTGACCAGGGTTTTTGGCGGCGCAGTGGCACTGGAGCATACAGTCAATGCTTATGAGCCTACCGTAGCCCAAAAATCCGAGCTTAATATCGAGGAAAAAAAGAAGATCGCAGCTTATGCGGCATCTCTGATCCAGCCGGAGGATTTTGTATATCTGGATGCGGGAACGACGACCGGATATATGCTGGAACATCTTAACGGCTCCAGGGCGACTTTTGTGACCAACGGTGTTTCCCATGCAAGGACCCTGGCCCAGATGGGAATCCGTGTGCTGCTGATCGGCGGGGAGTTGAAAGGCTCCACGGAAGCGGTGATCGGAAGCCAGGCCATGCAGATGCTGAAGAATTATCATTTTACCAAGGGCTTTTTTGGAACCAACGGAATGACCCAGAGAGAAGGCTTTACCACACCGGAGGCCAATGAGGCACTGGTAAAACGAACAGCTATGGAGCAGTGCCTGGAAAAATATGTAGTGTCCGACAGTTCCAAATTCGGACAGATCAGTGCGGTGACGTTCTTTTCATTTGAAGGGGCGGTAATCCTGACGGAAAACTGTTCCAGAGAATATAAGGACTGCAGAAATATTCAGATCGTATCATAGAAAATTATAAAATGAAAAGATTATAAAAAAACCGGTTTGGAAGAAAATTCTTCGGAACCGGTTTTTGCGATCAGTTTTCCTTGGAGATCATGGATTCCAGATCTTCCACAGAAATGTCTTTCTTATGCATCAGTTTGAGAAGACGTTTCAGATCTGCGGCTTCTTCTGCTTTCTTGGCTGCTTTATGAATTTCCTCCAGCTGAGCTGCAAGAGCAGTTTTCTCATCTTCCAGAGCTGCAATCTTCTCTGTGTAGGCAGCAATCTTGGAATCTACTTTGGAAATCTTTTCGTTCAGTACTTCTACTTTGGTACGTCTCTGTCCCATATGAAACCTCCTGATAAAATATTATTACTTATACAATAGCATAAAAGGTCTGAAAATACAATTATCAATTATATTTCATATTGACTTAGTGGGGAAAGTATGATATCTTAACGGAATGCGAACAGGAATGATCGTTTCAGATAAAAATAAATGGCAGAATTGTAATAGAAATTAAAGAGGTGAAGAAAACAATGGAAGAAAAAGAATTACAGGAAGCATTAAAAAAAGAAGAAGATCTGAAAGCCTATTTCCGCCAGCTGAAAAGCGTGGCGGTTGCCTTTTCCGGAGGTGTGGATTCCACCTATCTTCTGAAAACAGCTCATGATACTCTTGGAGATCAGGTGATCGCGGTAACTGCAAAGTCCTGTTCTTTTCCGGAGAGAGAACTGAAAGAGGCGATCCACTTCTGCGAAAAAGAAGGCATCCGTCACTTTGTATGTGAATCCGAGGAACTGGACATTGAAGGCTTTTCCCATAATCCGAAGAACCGATGTTATATCTGTAAGCACGAGCTGTTTGAGAAGATCATCAACATCGCAAAGGAGCAGAAGATCGCATATATCGCAGAAGGCTCCAATATGGATGACAACGGAGATTACAGACCAGGGCTTCAGGCAGTGGCAGAACTTGGGGTGACAAGTCCTCTGCGCCATTCCAAGCTTGCGAAAGAAGAAATCCGTATCCTGTCCAGAAATCTGGGACTTCCTACCTGGGATAAGCAGTCTTTTGCCTGCCTTTCTTCCAGATTTGTTTACGGAGAAGAGATCACAAGGGATAAACTTTCCATGGTAGATAAAGCAGAGCAGCTTCTTCTGGATCTGGGATTCCATCAGGTTCGTGTGCGGATCCACGGAATGATGGCCCGCATTGAAGTGGAACCGGGAGAATTTTCCAAAGTTCTGGAAAACCGGGAAAAGATCACAAAAGAGTTTAAGACATATGGCTTTACCTATGTTACAATGGATCTGACAGGCTACCGGACAGGAAGCATGAACGAAACATTGGGAGAGTAATATGAAAATAATTGCAAGGATCAGAAGTGATTTTCCAACAAAATTTGGAATCCCGCGCCAGAGCGGCCGTGTGGAAGAACTGACAGCCCGTGTTGTTTTTGAACCGGAATACCGGGTACGGGAAGCGGTAAAGGGAATGGAAGATTTTTCTCATATCTGGCTGCTCTGGGAGTTTTCCCAGGCGATCCGTGAGAACTGGTCACCTACGGTACGTCCACCGCGTCTGGGTGGAAATGAAAGAATGGGCGTATTTGCTACCAGATCCCCCTTCCGTCCAAATCCGGTAGGGCTGTCCTGCGTGAAACTGGAAAAGATCGATCTGGAGAGCAAAGAAGCCCCTGTACTGATCGTATCCGGTGCGGATCTGATGGACGGAACCCCCATCTATGATATCAAGCCATATCTGCCGGCGGCAGACTGCCATCCGGAAGCTCTGGGCGGCTTTGCGGCAAAAGTGGAGCAGCATTTCCTGAAAGTGGAGATCCCCGAAGAATGGAAGGCAAAGATCCCGGAAGATAAGATCTCTGCCCTGGAAGGGGTGCTTAAAGAAGACCCAAGACCTGCATACCAGAAAGATCCGGAGCGGATATATGGAATGCCTTTTGCAGGAATGGATGTACATTTCCAGGTAAAAGAGGGCATACTTACTGTATGCGGGATCACAGAATATAAAAAATCTGACAAAATTTAAAATTACCTTTGACAAACTTTTTAAGGCATGGTATTATAATAAACGAGTTAGCAAATGCTAACTCAATATTTTAAACCAAGAGTTAGTTAAAGATAACCAGTAACAGTTATATAAAAAAAGTTCAGAGATCAAAGGAGAGTGAATTATGAGCGTTGTAATCGTAGGCGGTAATGAAAGAATGGTATGTCAGTATGAGGATATCTGTAAGGGATTCGGATGTAAGGCAAAAGTTTTTGCAAAAGAAAAAGGAGCCATGAAGAAAAAGATCGGTGTGCCGGATCTGATGATTCTGTTTACAAGTACCGTTTCCCACAAAATGGTAAACTGTGCAGTAGAAGAAGCAAAGAAAAAATCCATCCCTGTATGCCGCTGTCACACAAGCAGCGCTGCAGCTCTTGAGAATATTCTGAAACAGTACTGTGCATAAGAAACAGGTCAGGAGATACTTTTCTCTTGTATAATTTGACTTTTTTGCGGAAATGTAACGGAAAGACTTGCAAAATCATGAATTATTCAATAAAATAGCCGTAGGTTTCTGTGGTAAAGCGTTGCAGTGAATCGTGAATATGCAGCGCTGGAAGTCGAAATTACAGGTGAGAGGTGTTATCATGAAAAAAGTTGTAAAATTCGGTGGAAGTTCTCTTGCAAATGCGGAGCAGTTTCAGAAAGTGGGCGATATCATCCGCAGCGATGAGAGCCGCCGTTATGTAGTTCCGTCAGCTCCCGGAAAGAGATTTGACGAAGATATCAAAGTAACGGATATGCTTTACGGATGCTATGACGCAGCATCCAAAGGTGAGGATATCACTGAGAAACTTAATGCCATCAAAGAGAGATATTACGAGATCATCAAAGGTCTTGGGCTGAGCCTTTCTCTTGAAGACGAGTTCAAGAAGATCGATGAGGATTTCCGTGCACAGGCGGGAATTCAGTATGCGGCGTCCAGAGGAGAGTTCCTCAATGGTAAGATCATGGCTGCATACCTTGGATACGATTTCGTGGATGCGGCTTCAGTGATCCGTTTTGATAAAGACGGTAATCTGGAAGCGGAGGAGACAAATAAACTCCTTTCCAAGAAGCTCAGCAAATCCCAGCATGCGGTTATCCCGGGATTCTACGGAGCATGTGCGGATGGCACGGTGAAGACATTTTCCAGAGGTGGTTCTGATGTAACCGGATCCCTGGTTGCAAAAGCCATCCATGCAGATATTTATGAGAACTGGACCGATGTTTCCGGTTTCCTTGTAACAGATCCGCGTATCGTTCACAATCCGGAACCGATCGAGGCAATTACATACAGAGAGCTTCGTGAGCTTTCTTATATGGGTGCAACTGTTCTTCATGAGGATGCGATCTTCCCGGTTCGTAAAGAGGGAATTCCGATCAACATCCGTAACACAAACAGCCCGGAGGATAAGGGTACACTGATCGTGGAGAGCACCTGCAAGAAACCGAAATTTACCATTACCGGTATTGCCGGAAAGAAAGGTTTCTGTTCTATTAACATTGAGAAATCCATGATGAACAGTGAGATCGGTTTTGGCCGTAAGGTTCTCCAGGTATTTGAGGATCAGGGAATCAGCTTTGAGCATGTACCGTCCGGAATTGATACCATGACTGTATATGTTCACCAGGATGAATTTGAGGAGAAAGAGCAGCAGGTTATCGCAGGCATCCACCGTCTGGTACAGCCTGACTTTGTGGAGATGGAATCTGACCTCGCGCTGATCGCAGTTGTAGGCCGTGGAATGAAATCCCAGAGAGGTACTGCAGGAAGAATCTTCTCTGCTCTTGCTCACGCAAATGTAAACGTAAAAATGATCGATCAGGGTTCCAGTGAGCTGAATATCATCATCGGCGTTGAGAACCGTGATTTCGAAAAAGCTGTCAGAGCGATCTATGATATTTTTGTTCTGACACGGATCTGAACAAAATCCGAATATCCGCTTGACTCCGGAAGCAGTATCCGCCACAGGACATGTAACATACAGTCCTGTGGCGGATTTTTCTGTTAATCTGACCTGTTTATCCAAAAAAAATCCAAATAAATCTGACAAAATTTCCAAAGAAAAAGCAAAGATATTATACATTGTGTCGAAAAACACCTGACAGGAAATAAACAGTATTGACAAAAACTTAACTTTTGTGTAAAACAGACATATACAAAAACTTCAGAAAGGCAGGCGGTCAGCAATGGAGAAACAGATCAAACTGGATGAAAAAAGCGCACAGGAGTTTGTCAGTGCAGCCAGCAGATGCAATTTTGATATTGATGTATTTTACAACCGCATTATCATCGACGCAAAGTCAATCCTTGGACTTCTGAGTCTGGATCTGACAAAAACCCTGACAGTAAAGTGTTACGGAGAGGATGAAAATTTTAACCAGGTTCTTTCCAAATATGCGGTAGGCTGAGAAATATGAATAAAGAAAAAAGGTAATAAAAAGGCGCAGTTCATGAAAAGTAAAGCAGAACATGCGTCTTTTTTGATTGCAGAGAGATTTTTGTATGTGTTTTTGTGGTATAATCTTGAAATACAGCATTGCAGAAAAGGACAGCTGCAGGGTGAAGAACTCTGACAGCTGCAGGAGTAAATTATGGAAAAACCAAAAGTGCGGATTTCTGTCAGAAACCTGGTGGAATTTATACTGAGAAGCGGAGATCTGGATAACAGCCGTGGATCATCCGGAGATAAAGAAGCCATGCTAAAAGGTGGAAGACTTCACCGGAAGATCCAGCGAAGTATGAAGGGCAATTATCAGGCAGAAGTTTCCCTGAAAAGAGAAAGTGAATATGAAGATGTAATCATCCAGGTAGAAGGCCGCGCAGATGGAATTTTTACTGAGGACGGGGAGTTCTGGATTGATGAGATCAAAGGCACCTATGGAAATCTTCAGGCAATGGAGGTACCGGTACCTGTCCACCGCGCACAGGCAATGTGTTACGGGTGGATTTACGGAGAAAAAGAAGGCCTTTCCCAAATTGGGATCCAGATGACCTATTCCCATCTGGATACAGAAGACACCAGAAGGTTTCGAGAAATTTTTTCCATGGAGGAACTTAAAAACTGGTACCAGAAACTTCTGGATGATTACCATAAATGGATTTCCTGTTCGCTTTCCTGGAAAAAAGAACGGAATGCATCCATGAAAGATCTGCAGTTTCCGTTTCCTTACAGAGAAGGGCAGAGAGAGATCGTCAGTGGTGTATATCATACGGTTTCCAGTAAGAAAACGCTGTTTGTCCAGGCACCTACCGGAGTGGGAAAAACCATGTCTGCAATTTTTCCATCTGTACGTGCCATCGGAGAGGGGAAGGGCGAAACACTTTTTTACCTTACCGCAAAAACCATTACAGGAACAGTTGCCTGGGAAGCGTTCCATACTTTGCGTGAAAATGGACTGAAATTTAAGGTCACAGCCATTACCGCAAAAGAAAAGCTTTGTTTCCTAGATTCACCGGAATGTACACCGGAGAAATGCCCCTATGCGAAAGGACATTTTGACCGGGTGAACGATGCAGTCTATGAACTTTGGACAACCGAAGAGGTATATTCCAGAGAAGTGATCCGTGCTCATGCAGAAAAATGGCAGGTATGTCCTTTTGAGATGTGCCTGGATCTTTCCGTCTGGGTAGACGGGGTGATCTGTGACTATAATTACGCCTTTGATCCCAATGTCCATCTGAAACGCTTTTTCGGGGAAAATATTTCCGGAGATTATATTTTTCTCATTGATGAAGCGCATAATCTGGTAGAACGCGGAAGAGAAATGTACAGTGCGGAGATATCCAGACAGACACTTTTTACATTGCGGAAAAAAATCCGGAAACATTTTCCAAAACTCGCCAGGGCACTGGATAAAGCCAGCAGGCAGATGCTGGAACTGGAAGAGGATCTTAAGGCATCCCAAAATCCGTATCAGGTGCTTTCCAACCCAGGTGTACTGCCGGTTACGTTTCTTACCATTTCCGGTGAGCTGGAAGAAATTCTGGAAGAAAAAAATCTGGAAGAGGAGCTTCGAAAGGAGATCCTGGAATTTTATTTTGTTGTGCGTGATTTTCTGAATGTGTCAGAACTGGTGGATGAGAACTATGTGGTCTATACGGAATACTTTGGGGAAAATGATTTCCGGCTGCGCCTGTTCTGCGTGAATCCGGCTGCAAACTTAAGTGAATACCTGAAAAAGGGAAGAAGTGCGGTATTTTTTTCCGCAACACTTTTTCCGATGTTGTATTACCGGGAACTTCTTACAACAGAAACAGATGCTTATGGAATTTATGTGCAGTCCCCGTTTTCGGCAAAAAACAGGAGAATTCTCATTGGAAGCGATGTAAGCAGCCGGTATACAAGAAGAAACCATACAGAGTACCGTAAGATTGCGGAATATATTTCCAGGTGTGTATGGCAGCGCCAGGGGAATTATATGGTGTTTTTTCCTTCCTATCGTCTGATGGAAGATGTATATCAGGTTTATGAGGAGGAATTTTCGGTAGACTGGGTGCGCTGTATCCGGCAGAATTCTGATATGACCGAACGGGAACGGGAGGAATTTCTGGAAGAATTTCAGAGCAGGGAAGGAACACTGGTAGGTTTCTGCGTACTTGGAGGAATTTTTTCCGAGGGGGTTGATCTTACAGGTGAAAGTCTGATCGGAGCGATCATAGTGGGAACCGGACTTCCGCAGATCGGCAGTGAGCGGGAGATCCTGAAAGAATATTATGACCGAAAGAAACAGAGCGGTTTTGATTATGCCTATCGTTATCCTGGTATGAATAAGGTTCTTCAGGCCGCCGGACGTGTGATCCGGACCAAAGAGGACAGAGGTGTGATCCTGCTTTTGGATGACCGTTTTCTGGGACGGGATTACGGAGAAATTTTTCCGAGGGAATGGAAAGACCGGAGCAGCTGCAGACTGAATACTGTAGAAGAGGCAGTAAGCAGGTTCTGGCGGTCGTTTACTTGACAGACGTAAGAAATCCGGTATACTGATAGAGAATTTATCCACATTGCAGACAGGAAGATATGAGACCCGGATAAAATCAGTAACTGTTAAATCCAAAGATAAGAAAAGTGAAAGAAGTATATGAGACAGAAAAAAATATTAAAAATACTGGCAGTGTGTTTCAGCACGGTAATGCTTACTCAGCCGGCATCAGCGGCGGCGCCGCAGCAGACGGCACAGGGCAGCCTTGGGTCTGTTACGGAGGAGTCCCAGATACTTCCGATTCCCGATGGAAGTGGGAAATACATTTTAAAAAGCAGTGGTTTTTACTGCCTGAATGAAGACGGAACCAGAGAAAATGCACCGGCAGTGCATTATTTTGATCATTTTGTGATTGATGGTACGGTATTTGACGGATATTATTATCATGATGAAAACGGTAAATTTGCAGCAGGAAATCCGCATATTGTCCAGATCAGAAATCTGACTGCCCCCACAGAGGACGGGAGCGGGGCGGAAGTTTCTTTTGATGGCTGTTATATGGTGAATAATCTGGGAAAACTCAGTGCTTCGCCGCAGGTGCGGTATATGGACAATCTGGTGGTGGATAAGACTACCTATAATGGTTTGTATTATTTTGATCAGTATGGAAAGATGGTCACAGATCCCGGAATACATTATCTGGAAATGAATGCGGCAGGACAGATGTTTGATGGCTATTATTATTTTGGCGGAGAAAACGGAGTCCTGGTGCAGGAAGAAGGTACCACACCGGAAGGCTTTCCTGTTGATGGAACAGGAAAGGTAGAAACAAAGGACCTGGGTATGGAGGGCCTGGAAACCAGGCTTACGGAACTTTTCGGTTCCTATGACGGTATCTGGAGTGTATATGTAAAAGATCTTACCAATGATAAGGAATTTCAGCTGAACAGCCAGCCCTTATATTCGGCCAGCCTGATCAAGGCGTTTGTTATGGCACAGACATATGCCAATATGGATACTGTTCTTCAGAGTGAAGCCGCAAAAATGAAAAAAGATGTTTCTGATCCGGCAGTCTCGACAAAAGTTAATGATCTTCTCTGGAATATGATCACAGTCAGTGATAATGAATCTTTTAATGAGCTGGTACGCCTGCAGACGACATCCGGTGTTTTTAAAGACGGGGCAGAGGCAGTGAATGCTTTCCTTGCGGAAAGTCAGTTTGCGGATACATCGGTACAGCATACCTTGAGTCCTTCCGCATCCAAAGATGCGGGGCTGGGAGGGAGAAATACCACTTCTGTAAAGGACTGTGGAGAGCTTCTTTCCCGGATTTATAAAGGGGAATGTGTATCAAAGGAAGCTTCGGAAGCAATGCTGAACCTCCTTCTGAATCAGCAGGTGACAACCAAGATCCCCAGTGGGATTTCCGCCTCTGTGGAAATCGCAAACAAGACCGGGGAGACGGATACAGACCAGCACGACATTGCCATTGTATATGGGGAGAAGACAACCTATATTCTCTGCGTAATGTCTGAGAACTGTAAATCCGGGGATGCAGTTTCGCACATTCGTGATATTTCAGGGATTGTTTACAATTATCTGAATATGCGGCTTGACCAGGATTGATTTGTGAGCTAAAATGAAAATCAGCCGAGCGGTATCTGAATGTTTCATACAAAACAGGAGGATTTCACGAGCTCACGAAAGGAGATTTTTATTATGAAGACAGTACATACAGACAAGGCACCGGCAGCCATCGGACCGTATTCCCAGGCAATCATCCATGGAGATACTCTTTACACATCCGGTCAGATCCCGGTTGACCCGGCAACCGGAGAAGTTGTGGGAACAACCATCGAGGAGCAGGCAGACCGCGTAATGAAGAATCTTGGTGCAGTTCTTGAGACAGCAGGTTCCAGCTATGAGAAAGCAGTCAAAACTGTATGCTTTCTTGCAGACATGAACGATTTTGCCGCATTTAACGAAGTATACGCAAAATATTTCGTAAACAAACCGGCACGTTCCTGTGTCGCAGTTAAGACACTTCCGAAGAATGTACTCTGTGAGGTAGAAGTAATCGCGGCAGTATAATATAAAACGAGCAGTAAATCCCCTGTCAGGAAGAGATGATCTTCCGGCAGGGGATTTTTTGCTGTGATTGATTTTTAAAAAGAAATCCTGTATAATACCAAACTGTAATATTGTATCATTCAGCGGATTGAGACGTACGCTGTGAATTATCAAGATAAGTCAGGAGGATATAAATACATGCGAGTCGATGCGGACGATTTTGCCCGACCTTGCAGCTGCGGGAGGGAGCACCACATAGACGTTAAGGAAATTGTAATTGAATCAGGAGCTATCGGGAAACTGGAAGAAGAAATGTCAGACGGAGATCTGAGAGAATACATTTCCCCGCTTCTGATCTGTGACACAAACAGTTACAAGGCAACAGAGGAACTGATGGAAGATATCTACGACCGGTGCCAGGTGCTGATCCTGGATGCCGAAGATCTTGAGGCAGATGAACGGGCCGTGGAAATTGTGGAGAATTATATGGAAGAGGACATTGATCTTGTTCTTGCGGTAGGCGCAGGTACGATCCATGATCTCAGCCGGTTTGTGGCCCATCAGTACCGGATTCCTTTTGTCTCTGTGCCCACCGCAGCCAGTTCAGACGGATTTACTTCTACAGTAGCAGATATGACATGGAACGGTGTGAAAAAGGCAGTAGCAGCATCTGCGCCGCTTTTTGTTTTTGCGGATACGGATATTTTTGCAAAAGCACCGAAGAGACTTACCGCTGCAGGTGTGTCGGATATTCTGGGGAAATATATTGCTCTGGCAGACTGGAAAATAGCCAGCATTCTTTCGAAAGAATATTACTGTGCAGAGGTGGTAAATCTGGAAACAAAAGCTGTCAGGACTGTGAAGGATAATCTGAAGGAGATTGCGGCTGGCGAAGAAGAAGCATGTGAGAAACTGATGTATGCCCTGGTGCTGTCAGGGCTTGCCATGCAGATGACCGGAAATTCCAGACCTGCATCCGGAGCAGAACATCATCTGGTACATCTCTGGGATATGGAAGTTGTGAACGGGCATCTGGATGCGCTGCACGGTGAAAAAGTTTCTGCAGGAACCATGCTGGTACTTCTGGAGTACAAGAAAATTGCGGATGCCATCCGAAAAGGAAACTGCAAAGTGCATACCTGTACAGAGGAAGACCGGGAACTTCTCCAGAGTACTTTTGGAAAAAAAGGAATTCTTGGAGCAATCGAAAAAGAAAATACGCCGGAACTTCTGGATGATGTGAGCACGAAAGAACTTTCCGATACGCTTCCCGGAATTCTTAAGATCATTGATGCACTTCCGGCGGTTACAGATATGCAGGAAATGATGAATACAGCTGGTTGTGTAAGCAGAGTCCGGGATATCGGACTGCCGGGAGAGGTGATCGAAGAGAGTCTTCGCCTTGCACCGTATACAAGAAGAAGGCTGAGTCTTTTAAGGCTTCGGAAGATGCTCACATACTGATCAGAAAAAGATCACAATAAGTTCTGTTGACTTGGCATAAATTTCAGGAAAGGCAGTGAGGAATGGTTTGATAAGAGTAGGAATGGGATATGATGTACATAAACTGACAGAAGGCAGAGATCTGATCCTTGGAGGAGTAAACATTCCCTGGGAAAAAGGCCTTCTTGGTCATTCCGATGCGGATGTGCTGATCCATGCGATCATGGATGCACTTCTGGGAGCTGCGGCTCTTGGAGACATCGGAAAACATTTTCCGGACACAGACCCTGCATATAAGGGAATTTCCAGTGTAAAACTTCTGGTACATGTTGCCGGACTTCTGAAAGAAAACGGCTATGCGGTGGGGAATATTGATGCTACGATCATTGCCCAGAAACCAAAGATGGCACCACATATTCCAGAGATGAGAGAAAACATTGCGAAAGCACTTGGAATTGAAATATCACAGCTGAATATCAAGGCAACTACAGAAGAGGGCCTTGGTTTTACAGGACAGGGAGAGGGAATTTCTTCTCAGGCGATCTGCTCCCTGTATAGAATCGGGAAATTGGAGGAAGAGTAACATGAAGATTTTTAACACACTCACAAGAAGAAAAGAGGAGTTCGTACCTCTGGAAGAGGGCAAGGTAAAAATGTATGTCTGCGGACCTACGGTTTACAATCTGATCCATATCGGAAATGCCCGCCCCATGATCATTTTTGATACGGTACGAAGATACATGGAATATAAAGGATACGAGGTTAACTATGTATCCAACTTCACAGATGTGGATGACAAAATTATCAAAAAAGCCATTGAAGAGGGTGTTTCCGCAGAGGAAATTTCCACCCGCTATATCAAAGAGTGCAAGAAAGATATGGCAGACATGAATGTAAAACCTGCCACAACCGCACCTCAGGCAACACAGGAGATCCAGGGCATGATCGACATGATCCAGACCCTTATTGACAAGGGATACGCGTATCCGGCAGCCGACGGAACCGTATATTTCCGTGTAAAGAAATTCAAAGAGTACGGCAAGCTTTCTCATAAGAATCTGGATGATCTCCAGTCCGGTTTCCGTTCTCTGAAGGTATCCGGTGAGGACCAGAAAGAAGATCCGCTGGACTTCGTACTCTGGAAACCGAAAAAAGAGGGCGAGCCGTCCTGGCCGTCACCGTGGTGTGACGGACGTCCTGGCTGGCATATCGAGTGCTCTGTCATGTCCAAAAAATATCTTGGAGAAGAGATTGATATCCATGCAGGCGGAGAGGATCTGATCTTCCCGCATCACGAGAATGAGATCGCACAGAGCGAGTGCTGCAATGGTAAGATTTTTGCAAGATACTGGATGCATAACGGTTTCCTCAACATCGACAACCGCAAGATGTCCAAATCTCTTGGAAACTTCCGTACTGTACGTCAGATCGGTGAGCAGTATGATCTTCAGGTCCTTCGTTTCTTTATGCTGAACGCGCATTACAGAAGCCCGCTGAATTTCAGTGCGGATCTGATGGAAGCAGCCAAGAATTCTCTGGAGCGTATCCTGGAAGCAGCAGGCAAGCTCAGCGACCGTAAGGACAATGCGGCAGTGGAGAATATCACAGAGGAAGAACTTGCACTTCTCAAAGAGGCAGAAGGCTTTGTTACCAAATTTGAAGCTGCCATGGATGATGATTTCAACACTGCAGATGCACTTGCTGCCATCTTTGAGCTTGTTAAATTTGCCAACACGAATGTAAACGAAAACAGCTCAAAAGAATTTGCGGCAGGTCTTTATGAGGAACTTTTCAAACTCAGTGATGTGCTGGGACTGAAGATCGAGAAGAAAGAGGAAATCCTTGATAAAGAGATCGAGGATCTGATCCAGGAGCGTCAGGCTGCAAGAAAGGCTAAAGATTTCAAGAGAGCAGATGAGATCCGTGACGAGCTTCTGAAAAAAGGTATCATTTTGAAAGATACAAGAGAAGGTGTGAAATGGCAGAGAGCTTAAGGGAGCTTAAAGAGCTGTTTGATCTGAAAGACGCAGATCTTCGGACCTATTCACCTCTGACACTGGCCTATATCGGGGATGGTGTTTATGAACTGGTGATCCGTACCATCCTTGTGAAAAAGGCAAACTGCCCGGTAAACCGTCTCCACAAAAAGGCCAGTAGCCTTGTAAAAGCGTCTGCGCAGTCTGGCATGATGGAAATTCTTGAACCGCTTCTGACAGAAGAGGAAAAAAGTGTATACCGGAGAGGAAGAAATGCCCATTCCGCTACCATGGCCAAACATGCGACTATGGCGGATTACCGGCGTGCTACAGGCTTTGAGGCACTGATGGGATATCTTTATCTGAAAGAGGATTTTTCAAGGATACTGGAACTGGTCCACGCAGGACTTGAGAAGGAGGAAATTTAAATTGACTGAAATGATAGAAGGAAGAAATGCAGTACTTGAGGCATTTCGTTCCGGCAAATGTGTTGATAAATTGTTTATTCTGGATGGCTGTCAGGACGGACCGGTTCGTACTATCGCAAGAGAAGCCAGAAAACATGATACCATCGTGAAATTTGTTCCGAAGGAACGTCTGGATTCCATGAGCGAGACCGGTGCCCACCAGGGTGTGATCGCGCAGGTTGCGGCTTACGACTATTCCACAGTGGAAGATATTCTGAAAAAAGCAGAAGAAAAAGGAGAGCCTCCTTTTATTATTCTTCTTGACAATATTGAAGATCCTCATAATCTGGGAGCGATCATCCGTACTGCCAATCTTGCCGGTGCCCATGGTGTGATTATTCCGAAACACAGAGCTGTAGGTCTGACAGCTACTGTCGCAAAGACTTCTGCCGGTGCCCTGAACTATACGCCGGTTGCCAAGGTTGCCAACCTTGGACAGACGATTGATGAGCTGAAAGAAAAAGGAATCTGGTTTGTGTGTGCGGATATGGACGGAGAAGTGATGTACCGCCAGAACCTGACAGGTCCCATTGGCCTTGTGATCGGAAACGAGGGAAATGGTGTCAGCCGTCTTGTAAAGGAAAAATGTGATTTTACTACCGCGATCCCGATGAATGGAGACATTGATTCCCTCAACGCTTCTGTAGCGGCAGGAGTGCTTGCATTTGAGATCGTGAGACAGAGAATGGCAAAATAACAGATACAGCTTAAGCTGTTCGGAGAAAAAATGTGCCGATATAATGAGACAGAGGACGAAGTTCTTATTCAGAGGCTTCGTGCCGGAGAATCCATGATTGCAGATTATCTGATGGAAAAGTACAAAGGTCTGGTCAGAAAAAAGGCAAGGGCCATGTTTCTTATTGGCGGGGATACCGACGATCTGATCCAGGAGGGTATGATCGGGCTGTTTAAAGCAGTCCGGGACTACCAGCCTGACAGGGAAACATCCTTTCAGTCCTTTGCGAATATGTGTATTGACAGACAGATCTACAGCGCGATCAAAAGTTCAAACCGTCAGAAACATCAGCCGCTGAATACGTATATATCCTTAAGTGACAGGGAAATGGAAGAAAATCTCAGAGATTCCTGTACGGAACATGATAATCCGGAAGCAATCCTGATTGACCGGGAAAATGTAACAGCGCTGAAAAAAGAAATGAAAAAGAGCTTAAGTTCTCTGGAAAATCAGGTGTTTCAGCTGTATATTGCGGGAAATAGCTATGTGGAGATCGCGGAAATTCTGGGTAAAACGCCGAAGGCTGTTGATAATGCCCTGCGAAGAATCCGCAAAAAAATGAAACGTTGTTTTGGAGAAAGTTAATTCCCCTCTTTTCTTTTGGATATAAAAGTATTAAAATGATGTTAAAAACAGCGGAACAAGAAAGGAGACCAATTATGGCAAAGATTAATAAATACTGGGGACTGGTTGCAGTAGGAGCTCTTACTGCGGCAGCAGCAGGAGCTATTGCAGCGATCATATCCAGAAAATCTGTATGTGAAGACGATTTTGAAGATGACTTTGACGATCTCGATGATCTTGAAGAGGATGAGAAGAAAGAAGAAAAAGAAGAGAAAGAAGTTTTCCAGGACTGGGACAAAACCGCATCTGAGACTGTAGAAGTTTCCAAAGAGACAGAAGAAGAGGATACAAAAGAAGCACCGGCTGAAGAAGAGACGGAAGCTGAAACAGAGACAGAGGAAGCTGCAGCTGATGAGGCGGAAGAAAAAACAGAAGAGGCAGAAGCTTCTGAGGATGCAAAATCAGAAGAGTAAAAAGAGAATCCTGTGCGCTGTGTCCGGGGACTGCAGTACACAGGATTTTTATGCGATAGTCATGAAAATACAAATTTTTAAAAAAATAAAAATAAAGTATTGACAATATGAAAGTCATCTGATAATATAAACAACTGTGAGCGGCACAAACGTCGCGAAACAAGCTGCTGTGGCTCAGTCGGTAGAGCGTCGCCTTGGTAAGGCGGAGGTCACGGGTTCGATTCCCGTCAGCAGCTTTTTTTGTGTCCAAAAACAGACAATTTTTTGTTTAAATACAGGTTTTGCGGGTTTCAAAAACTCCAAATATATGATAAGATAAAACATCAGGACGATATCTAGGAGGGAGAATCATGGACAACGAGACAGTTTCCAAAAACTTTATTGAGAATATTATAGACAAAGATCTTGAAGAAGGCGTTTATGACACTGTGCATACACGTTTTCCACCGGAACCGAATGGTTATCTTCATATCGGACATGCTAAGTCCATTCTTTTAAACTATGGGCTTGCAAAGAAATACAACGGAAAATTTAACCTTCGTTTCGATGATACAAACCCGACAAAGGAGAAATCCGAATTTGTAGAATCCATCAAGGCTGATGTAAAATGGCTTGGCGCAGACTGGGAAGACAGACTTTTCTTTGCTTCTGATTATTTTGACCAGATGTATGAGGCCGCTGTGAAGCTGATCAAAAAAGGCAAGGCATTTGTCTGCGACCTGACTGCAGACCAGATCCGTGAGTACAGAGGAACTCTTACAGAACCAGGTAAAGAGAGCCCATACAGAAACCGTACTGTAGAAGAGAACCTGCAGCTTTTTGAGGAGATGCGTGAGGGCAAATACGGAGACGGAGAAAAAGTTCTCCGTGCAAAGATCGATATGGCATCTCCGAATATGAACATGCGTGACCCGGTTATCTACCGTGTAGCACGTATGACACATCACAACACTGGAGACAAGTGGTGCATCTATCCGATGTATGACTTTGCTCATCCTATCGAGGATGCGATCGAAGGCGTGACTCATTCCATCTGTACTCTGGAATTTGAGGATCACAGACCGCTCTATGACTGGGTTGTAAAAGAACTGGAGTATCCGCATCCACCGAAACAGATCGAGTTTGCCAAACTGTACCTTACCAATGTTGTCACCGGTAAACGTTACATCAAGAAACTTGTTGAAGACGGAATCGTAGATGGCTGGGATGATCCGAGACTGGTATCAATCGCCGCACTTCGCCGCCGCGGATTTACACCGGAATCCATCCGTAAATTCGTAGAGCTCTGTGGCGTTTCCAAGGCCAACAGTTCTGTGGATTACGCAATGCTTGAGTACTGCATCCGCGAGGATCTGAAACTGAAACGTCCACGTATGATGGCGATCCTTGATCCGATCAAGCTTGTGATCGACAATTATCCGGAAGGACAGGTTGAGTACCTGGAAGCTCCGAACAACATGGAGAACGAGGAACTTGGAACCAGAAAGATTCCGTTCAGCGGAGAACTTTATATCGAACGTGATGATTTCATGGCAGAGCCTCCGAAGAAATACAAACGTCTTTATATCGGAAATGAAGTCCGTCTTATGAATGCATATTTTGTAACCTGCACAGGATATGAAGCAGATGATGACGGAACGATCCGTGTGGTTCACTGTACTTATGATCCGGAAACCAAAGGTGGAAATGCACCGGACGGACGTAAGGTAAAAGGAACCATCCACTGGGTGGAGGCATCCAATGCAGGTAAAGTTGAGGTAAGACTTTACGAGAACATCGTAGATGAAGAGAAGGGTGTTTACAATAAAGAAGACGGATCTCTCAATGTAAATCCAAACTCTCTCACCGTGACGAGCGCTTATGTTGAGCCGGAGCTTCTGAAAGCAAAAGGCTACGACAGTTATCAGTTTGTCCGCAACGGATTCTTCTGTGCAGACATCCATGACTCCAAAGAGGGCGCACCGGTATTTAACCGTATTGTGTCTCTTAAGAGTTCTTTTAAACTGCCGAAGGCATAAGATCAAAACAGCAAATTATATATAAAAGACAGTACGCCGGGATGTACAGAAATCCCGGCGTATTATATTTTATGATCCGGAAGGAATTCTCTTTTGACAATTCCGGTTGCACCTCCTTCCGTAAAAGGTTATACTGATAACACAGAAAGAGAGGAATACACACATGAGAAAGATTGTGCTTGCTTCTGCATCTCCCAGGAGACGGGAGCTTTTAAGCAAGGTGGGAATCACATTTGAGGTAAAACCTGCCAGTGGTGAAGAACGGATCACCAGCACAGAGCCCTCGAAGGTGGTTGAGGAACTTTCCTTCCAAAAGGCCATGTTTACCGCACATGCGCTGGAAAAAGAACAGGCGGATGATCTGGCGGACATTCTTATAATCGGAGCGGATACCATAGTCTCCTATGAAGGAAAGATCCTTGGTAAACCTTCAGACCCGGAGGCAGCAGTGAAGATGCTGAGTATGCTGCAGGGAAATACACACCAGGTATATACGGGTGTGACAGTTCTTGTAAGAGAAGAAGAAAACTGGAAAGTTCATACGTTTCATGAATGTACAGATGTAATTTTTTACCCGGTAACAAAGGAAGAGATCGCAGAATATGTAAACAGTAAAGATCCTATGGATAAGGCAGGAAGCTACGGAATCCAGGGTGCCTGGGGTGCTTATGTGAAAGGAATCCGCGGCGATTACAACAATGTAGTCGGACTGCCTGTGGCAAGGCTGATCTATGAGACAAAGAAACTTGGAATAAACCTGAGAGGATGAATGACAAAATGATAAAAGCTTGTATCTTTGACCTGGATGGAACGATTGCAGATACACTGGAGTCCATGGCATATGTGGCAAATGAGATCATGGAAAAGTTTTCCCTGAAACCGCAGCCGACAGATAATTTCCGTTATTACAGCGGTGAAGGCGCGGATATGCTGATCAAAAGATGTCTGATCGATGCCGGAGATCCGGATCTGGTCCATTATGAAGAAGTCCGGGAACTTTACCGTAAAAAATTTGATGAAGATCCCCTGTATAAAGTTGTACCATATAAGGATATGCCGGAAACCATTCAGAAACTAAAAGATGCGGGATTAAAAATGGCCGTATGTTCTAATAAACCGCATATTGCGGCACAGAAAGTCGTAAAAGCGATCTATGGAGATGTTTTTGACGAAGTAATGGGACAGCAGGAGGGAATCCGAAGGAAACCGGCACCGGATGGTCCGTTAAAGATCGCGGAAGAATTCGGAGTAAAACCGGAAGAATGCATGTATATCGGAGATACAAAAACGGATATGCAGACAGGTAAATCAGCCGGAATGTATACAGTAGGTGCACTCTGGGGCTTTCGTGACCGCAGGGAACTGGAAGAAAACGGCGCAGACATTGTAGCAGCGGTACCGTTGGAACTGGTTGCTATTTATGAGAAGAAAAATAATAAATAAAGGAGGACTTTTTTAAAATGTATAAGAAAGAATATGTCCAGACATTTCTGGAAAAACAGGGACAGCTTTTTGATGAGCCGGTAGCAGATGATTTTGAAGAGGCAGAGGCATTTCTGGAAGACTGTATGGCAGTAGTGCTGGATTCTCTGAAAGATGTAAAAAAATATCTGGATGGAATGGGTGCAGATGTAGAGGGACTTTCCCTGAAAGAACTGGAAGAAGAAAGTGAAGTGTTTAAACTTCCAGATGGAAAATATCTCATTGTTGAAGGCTGAGAGAAAAAACGGAAAGCAGAAATTACATCCTTGAAAATTAAATATGGTAAACTTGCATCAACAAAGGAAAGAATGCATAAATCTGAAAATGCAGGAAAACATAAGGATGTAAAGGAGGATGGAATATGAGGAAAAACAGAGTACTGGCAGTGATCATGGCCGTGCTTATGATGGTTACATTACTTCCATCTATGGTGTTTGCCGCTGCGGTTCCCCAGGGAGCTCTGGATGGCAAACTGAAAGTTAAGGGAACAATTGCAGTAGGTGTTACCTTAAGCGCAGATTATTCCAAGGTAAAGCCAGAAGGAATTACAGATGATTATGTGAGTTTTTCGTGGTCGCTGAAAGATGGTGATGTGCTCACCGAAGTAGGAACAGATAAAACCTATAAGGTTGAAGAAAAGGATCTGGGATTTCCCATTGTTCTTAAGATCACAGGAAAAGAAGAAATGGGAATCAGTGGCGAACTTACTGTAACAACACAGGAAGTTTCCGCAACGGAGGAAGATGCCAAAGCTCTTGCACAGCAGAAGAAGACAGAAACATCTACCAGCGAGAGCGGATCAGATGAGACTTTGGAGCAGGATTCTCAGGACAGCACCATTACGATCACCGGATTGGGAGAAACTGATACAGATTCCGGAAATACCGAAGAGACAGAGGATTCGACAGAAGATCAGGCAGAGGATTCATCAGATACGACAGCCGGATCTGATGAAAAAACTGTTGAGACAGGGGAAACGAAAGCACAGAATGGTGACAGTGCTTCAACAGAAGAACTTACATATTCCGCAGTTGTATCCACAGAAGACGGAAGTGGTGTTTTAAATTTCGGAACTGTAACAGAAGGTTACACAGAGATACCGGAAGTACAGTATGTTACGATTACCAATACCGGAACTGCAGATCTGAATTTTAAAGAAATTTCTCCGGAGAATTTCATGGCTGAAGATATTAATGGACAGCCACTGAAAAGCGGAGAGCAGATTACGGTATGGGTAAAACCAAGAGAGGGACTGAACGCCGGAGAATATAAAGATCTGATCACATATCAGACAGAAGAAGGTGTGGATGTTTTCTTTGAGGCGGATCTCACTGTAGAAGCACAGACAGATGACGGGAATAACGGGAACGCGGATGCGGGGAAAGCATCGGAACCATCCGACAGTGAAGAAGGACAGTATGAACTGACAGCAGATCCTGCAGAGATTCCTTTTGATGACCTGACAGAGGGCTATACGGAGGTTGATCAGACAAGAACTGTAACCATAAGAAATACAGGTACAGAAACGGTAACTCTGAAACAGCCGCAGTCAGACAATTTTGATATTGAACCTGTCAGTGAAGGTGAAAATAATGGAGAAATCATGCTTGCCCAGGGCGATGAGCAGATGTTTACAGTTCAGCCAAAGCTGGGACTGGAAGCAAAAGATGATCCATATGAGGAAGATCTTGTTTTTGCCACGTCGGACAATAAGGCGTCAGCAGCTGTGAAAGCAAGCGTATTGGTAAATGGGGACAGTTTCACTGAAAATTCTGTAGATATTACCCCAAAAGATCTGAATTTTGGAGAGCTGGAACAGGGATATTCCAATGCCCCGGAAGCACAGACTGTAACAGTTACCAACACAGGTACGGAAGCGATCCGTCTGGTACAGCCAACAGCCAAGAATTTTGAAGTAGGAGCTCTTTCTGCTGAGGTACTCAATCCGGGCGAAGATAATCAGGCAACTTTTACTATCCAGCCCAAAACCGGCCTTTCTGCAGGAGAATACAGTGGCAAGATCAGAATTGCAGATAAAGATGGAAATATAGATGAGAACGTTTCGGTCTCCTTTACTGTAACGAAACCGGAACCGGTGTATGATCTTTCGGTCAAACCGGAAGAAGGTCTGAATTTCGGTACGGTGAACGAAGGTTATAAAGATCTTCCGGAAGCACAGACTGTAACAGTTACCAACACCGGTAACACAAAAATCACACTGCAGCAGCCAACCGGAAAAAATTATACCGTAGGAGCTCTTTCACAGACAGAGCTTGAGGCGGGAAAAAGTGCAACCTTTACAGTGCAGCCGAAGAAGGGTCTTTCCAAAGAAGAATATCTGGAAGACATTGTAATTTCCAACAGTGCAGATGTATCTGCTTATATTACTGCGTATTTCAGTGTTCGAAAAAATACTGATAACAGTGAGAAAGAGAATGATCTTACCGGAATCCGAAAACCATCATCGATCACAGATCTTCCAAATGGGACAGAGAAAACACAGAAAGCGCTGAAACTTCCGGAAACTGTGACGATCACAACAACAAAGGGAGAACAGAAAGCTTCTGTGAAATGGGATGTGAAAGGCTGTTCTTATGACCCTTCCTCTGTGGACAGACAGACATTCAATGTAAAAGGAACTGTTACACTCCCCGATGGTGTGAAAAATCCTGACAAGATCAGTACGGTGATTGCGGTAAGTATTACTGTAAATGCATATAAAGGTTCCGGGGTAAAGGAATCTGATAACAAGATCACGGGAATTGATCCCAATGGAAAATATGATACAAACACGAAAATCACTTTCACAGCGGTAGGCGCTGGTATGGATAACAGCAATCCGGTGAAGGGAGATACCCGTTTCCAGCCAAGGAGCTGGCAGATTACGGAAAAGCGTGACTGGGATTCGGAACCATATACAGCAACTTTCCGCGTAAGCAAACCAGGCGAGTATACACTGAAAGTCAATTTTGTGCAGCAGAGATATGACGGCTCCAGATGGACAGATACAGATGTCCAGTCTGAAAGCAAAGTTACATTTACTGTGTCACAGGCGGAGATCCTTACAGCAACACCAAGCCCTGCAGTTACGCAGTCCAGCCAGAAATCAGCGGTACAGACAGGAGACAGTACACCGATCATGACATTTGTGATCATCCTGATCGCTGCAGTTGTATGTATTGGAGGAATTCTTATATACCGCAGAAAGAAAAAATAAAAGCAGAATTATAAAAGATTCCCCTCGTGCATGAGAAATGTGTGAGGGGAATCTTTTTGCGTATGAAAAATTTATAGCCGACATTGTTACTAGCACTCGAAAATGGCGAGTGCTAAATTTTTCTTGACTTTTGCAAAAAGTCGTATTAGTATATATTTATTGAAAAAAACAACAGGTTTCCGGGTTTACCGGAACATAGGAAATAAAAAACAAAAGGAGAGTGACATACATGTCAGCAAAACATGGAAGTTTATCAATCAACAGTGAAAATATTTTTCCGATCATCAAGAAATGGTTATACTCCGATCATGACATTTTTGTAAGAGAAATGATCTCCAATGGATGTGACGCAATCACCAAACTGAGAAAACTGGAAGTTATGGGTGATTATACATTCCCGGATGGCTATAAACCGGCAGTAAATGTTATCGTAGATCCAGATCAGAAAACCCTGAAGTTTATTGATAATGGTATCGGTATGACTGCAGATGAGGTAGAGGAATATATTACACAGATCGCTTTTTCCGGTGCAACAGAATTTCTTGAGAAATATAAGGATAAGACAACAGATGATCAGATGATCGGTCATTTCGGACTTGGATTTTATTCCGCGTTTATGGTTGCGGATGAGGTACACATCGATACGCTTTCTTATAAAGAAGGATCTGCACCGGTTCACTGGACCTGTGACGGTGGTACAGAATATGAGATGACAGATGGAAACAAGACAGAACCAGGAACTGAGATCACACTTTTCCTTAATGAGGAGAGCCTGGAGTTTGCCAATGAGTACCGTATGCGTGAAGTGATCGAGAAGTACTGTTCTTTCATGCCGGTAAACATCTATCTTTCCAAAGCAAATGCAGAGCAGGAGTATGAGACTATCGATGAGGCAGATCTCCGTGAGGATGATGTAGTTGTTGAACATATCCACGAAGATGCCAAGACAGAGGAGAAAGAGAACGAAAAAGGTGAAAAAGAAGTTGTAGAGGTATCTCCGGCAAAGGACAAAGTAAAGATCAACAAACGTCCGGTATCTTTAAGTGATACACAGCCGCTTTGGATGAAACATCCGAATGAGTGCACAGACGAAGAATATAAAGAGTTTTACCGTAAGGTATTTATGGATTACAAAGAGCCACTGTTCTGGATCCATCTGAACATGGATTATCCGTTTAACCTGAAAGGTATTCTGTATTTCCCGAAGATCAGAACAGAGTATGATTCCATTGAGGGAACAATTAAACTTTATAATAACCAGGTATTTATTGCAGACAATATCAAAGAGGTGATCCCGGAATTCCTTCTTCTCCTGAAAGGTGTGATCGACTGCCCGGATCTGCCACTGAATGTATCCCGTTCCGCACTGCAGAACGATGGTTTTGTAAAGAAAATCTCCGAGTACATTACCAAGAAAGTTGCGGATAAACTGACTGGAATGTGCAAGACAGACAGAGAATCTTATGAGAAATACTGGGATGATATCAGTCCGTTTATCAAATTTGGCTGCATCAAAGATGCGAAATTCGGCGAAAAGATGAACGACTATATCCTTTTCAAAAATCTGGATGGCAAATATCTTACTCTGAAAGATTGTATTGAGGAGAATAAGAAAGAAGAGAAGACAGAAGAGAAAACTTCCGAGGAATCCAAGAATGAGGAACCTGAGAAAACAGTGATCTATTACGTAACAGATGAGGTACAGCAGAGCCAGTACATCAATATGTTCCGTGAGGCCGGTAAAGATGCGGTAATCCTTAAACATGTGATCGATTCTCAGTTTATTTCTCATCTTGAGCAGCAGGATCAGAACGTACAGTTCAAGAGAATTGACGCAGATCTTACAGAAGAGCTTCGTGAGGATGGCGAGACAGATGAAGCAACGGTTAAAACTCTGACCGATGTATTCCGTAAAAATCTGGGTAAAGATAAACTGGAAGTAAAGGTAGAAAAGCTGAAAAATGAGGGAACAGCAGCGATGATCACTCTTCCGGAAGAGAGTCGCCGTATGCAGGATATGATGAAGATGTATAACATGTACGGAATGGATCCGAATATGTTCGGAGGACAGGAGGTACTTGTTCTGAATGCAAATCATCCACTGGTGAAATTTATAGCTGAGAATCAGGAATCTGAACATGTGCCGGTAATCTGCGAACAGCTTTATGATCTGGCTATGATGAGCCATAAGCAGCTTTCTTCTGAAGAAATGACAAAATTTGTAAAGAGAAGTAACGATATCCTTATGGTTCTTACCAAATAAAAAACATCAAAAAAAGGCTTTGCCCCTGTGGCAGAGCCTTTTTTGGGCTGAATGTGGATTTCAGATATCCGCTTGGCGCGGATTCGATTAAAAATTTCCTGCAATACATAAAAATTTCGAAATTACAGAAAATATCAGAGAGAATGTTACAATAACATTTACCATATGTTAATTTTATGTTATATTTGTAATATGGATCTATAGAAAAGTGGATATCTGTTATCCAGAATAAAGAGAGGTATATAAGTGAGAGTATTGCAGGTTGGCTTAGGTAACATAGGAGGAGGCTTGGAAGCTTTCGTCATGAATTATTACCGGGAGCTTTCGAAAATGGATGTGCAGTTCGATTTTGTCTGCATGTATGGTAAGATCGCTTATGAAAAAGAAATAAAAACACTTGGAGGCAGGATTTTCTATGTTCCCAATGTGAAAAAGAATTATCTGGGATATGTGAAACGATTTAAACAGATATTAAAAAAAGGAAATTATGATGTGGTGCATGTGAATATGCTGTCCGCAGCCAATATTGTTCCATTGCAGCTGGCATCGAAAGCCGGAGTCAGGAAGGTGATCGCTCATTCTCATAATTCTTCCTGTCCGGGAATGGTACGAAAATTCATGCACTGGTGCAACCGTGCCCGCATCAAAAGATATGCCACAGATTTTTTTGCGTGTTCGGAGGTGGCGGGAAGATGGCTGTTTGGGAATGAAGATTATGATGCCGGTAAGGTAGTTATCGTACACAATGCGATATCTATGGAACGCTATCTCTTTTCGGAAGATCATCGTGCGATTGTCCGCAGTGCGTTTGGCTGGGGAAACCGGTTTGTTGTAGGTCATGTAGGACGGTTTGATCCACAGAAAAACCATGAGGGGCTTCTGGATATTTTTAAGGAGATCCTGAAGAAGAGACCGGATGCTGTGCTGGCACTTGTAGGAAGCAGAGGCGGTCAGTATGAAAATATTCTGGAACGGGTAAAGAGTGAAAACCTGGAGGATAAGGTGTTTTTTCTGGGAAAGAGAACAGATATCGGAGCCTTTCTGTCTGCGATGGATGTATTTCTTTTTCCTTCTCTTTACGAAGGATTGCCCTTTGCACTTGTGGAAGCGCAGGCTAACGGACTTACCTGTGTGATTTCAGATACAATTTCCAGAGAAGTTAATGTGATTCCCGGACAGTTGAAACCACTTTCTCTTGGAACATCTCCCGAAAAATGGGCAGAAACTGTGGTAAGAGCAGGAAAAAGGCCGCGAGTCGGGAAGGAAGAGATTTATCAGGGACTTGTAGAAGGACATTTTGATATTTGCCGGGAGGCGCGACGATTGAAAAAACTGTACGGAGAATAAAAAATGGAAAAAATTGATTTTGTCATTCCCTGGGTAGATGGATCAGATCCGGCCTGGAGAGAAGAATTTCAGCGTTACAGTCCGACAAAGGGGACGGATGCAGGAGAGAACAGATATCGGGACTGGAATAATCTGAGGTACTGGTTCCGCGGAGTAGAAAAGTTTGCGCCCTGGGTAAATACAGTATGGTTTGTTACCTGGGGACATGTTCCGCAATGGCTTGACAGAAATGCGCCGAAGCTTCGGATCGTTCGCCATGAAGATTATATTCCGTCAAAATATCTGCCGACTTTTAACTGCAATCCGATTGAATTGAATTTTCACAGGATTCCCGGTCTGGCAGAGAAATTTGTGTATTTCAATGATGATATGTTTCTCCTGAGGCCTGTAGAGCCTGAGATCTTTTTTAAAAATGGTCTCCCAAGAGATTGCTGTATTGAAACCGCAATTGCACAGGATGATATCCGAAATCCTTTTGCGCATATTCTTCTTAATGATATGGCACTTGTAAACATGCACTATAAGAAACGAAAAGTTATCAAAAAAAATTTCAGAAAGTGGTTTCATCCTTCTTATGGAAACATGCTGTTGAGAAACATTCTTATGATTCCTTATCAGGAGTTTTCCGGGTTTAAGTATACCCATGTTCCAAGTGCGTTTTTAAAATCTACATTTGAAGAGGTCTGGAAGCGGGAGGGGGAAGTACTGGATGAGGTATGCAGGAACCGTTTTCGCAGTGTATTTGACGTTAATCAGTATCTGATGAAGTACTGGCAGTATATGGAAGGAACTTATGAACCGCAGTCTCCGAAAATTGGCCGTTTTTATAAGACAGGACTGGAAGACCAGAAGATCCTGGAAACGATCGCGGGGCAAAAGGCGGCTATGCTGTGCATCAATGATGAAGGAGGCAGCCAGGAAGAGTTTTTGAAAATGAGGGAGGCTGTAATAGAAGCCTTTCAGAAAATCCTTCCGGAGAGATCGTCCTTTGAACAAAAATAAGTATTTTCATGCTTGAAGATGGTATCAGGAAATTTATCTGGTATCATCTTTTTTATATGCACATATTGTTATTTTAATGACAATGCGTGCATCTTTAACACAATTATATCTGTTTTATATAAGATAATGGATATTGCACTTGAATTATAGAAATAATATAGAAGATAATTCAAATCCGTATCTAATATGTAAAAAATAAATTTTCAGAAGAAAGCGAAAAAATCAAATAAGTGTCGTATTATATATGAGGATATTTTCCTAAAAAAGAAAATGCGCAGAACGGAGGGAAGATGTATGAAAAGAATATATGGACTGATCAGAAAACTTGGAGCGACTTCAAAATATAAGGGGTATTTCTTTGTAGCAGAAGCTGTAAAGATTTCCATGCGGCATCAGTATAAACCTATGCATATCACAAAAGATATTTATCCATGTCTGGCAACAAAATATAAATCGACTCCTACGAATATAGAACACGATATCCGAACATTGATCAATGTCTGCTGGGAAGGAAATAAAAGTTTTCTGGATGAGATCGCGGGATATCCTCTGGAATACAAGCCTACCAATAGTCAGTTTATTGATATGCTTGCATATTATTTGAGAGAAATGGAAGAAGAGAACTGATCACAGTTTTTCAAAAAGTATCTGATTCTGGTTCAGAAAATGGAGAATCATATCATCCCAGAACTGTTCCGGCTGTTTGGTCATTAAAAATGTTTTGAGAGAGGTTCCGGTAGTACAAAGAAGCGCGTTATTTTTAAATTGGAGATTTAAGTAGAATCCGTCAATCTGCTCGGAAGAAATTCCCAAATCTGTATTTCTCATAGCAGCCTCAATTCCATTACGGCTTAAGTGCAACACAATCTTAAAGCTTAAGGGAGTGCGTTTTCCACGTATTACGGACCAGCAGAAAGGTCTGATTTCTTTCCACAGAGAATGGGTCCGTCCATGTTCCGTAAGTTTATTCAGGCTGTCTGTGTCAAAAAAGTCTCTTTGAAGTCTGCCGTCGATCGTAAATGTGTTGAAGGTTGTTATCGATGCTTCAGACAGGCAGAATTTATCAAATACTTCTCCTATAAAAAGCTTGTTTGTAAAATCCCGGATATCTGTGATTTTTAATGCCAGCATGTTACACTTCCTTTCTTGCTTGATTATGTGTAGACATTATAGCGCAGATAACGAAAAAAGGACAGACTTTTTAAAAAACTCTTTTCAAATACGTGTTTATGTGATACCATAAATGTGGTATTGAATACTACATATAATGGAAAAGAGGACGATATAATTGAGTTATAAGATTGCGATAGATAGCTGCGGAGAACTGCTGAATGAATGGAAAGATGATGAGAGAATTGAAGCTGTTCCGTTAACATTGATGGTTGGTGGCGAGAGCATTATAGATGATGAAACTTTTGATCAGAAAGATTTTCTGAAAAAGGTTGCCGCATGCCCGGAATGCCCGAAATCTGCATGCCCGTCTCCGGAACGCTACATGAAAGCTTACGAATGTGAAGCAGACCATATTTATGCAGTTACACTTTCTTCTGAACTGAGCGGCTCCTACAACAGTGCGGTTCTTGGAAAGAGTTTGTTTCTGGAGGATAACCCCGGGAAAAAAATCCATGTATTTAATTCCAGGTCTGCATCCGGTGGAGAAAGCCTGATTGCCATGAAGATCGTGGAATGCGAAGAAAAGGGACTTTCTTTTGAGAAAATTATAGAGACTGTAGATAAGTATATTGAAGAAATGAGTACATTTTTCGTACTGGAGAATCTGGAAACTCTGCGTAAGAATGGACGTCTGAGCAGAGTAAAGGCTCTGGTGGCCAGTGCACTGAAGATCAAACCGGTTATGGGATCTACTCCGGAGGGAAGTATCTGTCAGCTTGATCAGGCCAGAGGAATGAACAAGGCAATTGTGAAGATGGTGGAACATGTTGGAGAAAAAGGAATCAATATCCATGAAAAGACGGTTGCCATCACACACTGTAACTGTCCGGAAAGAGCGAAGATGCTGGAAGAAGCTATCCGGGAGAGACTGAATCCTGCGAAGATCGTTGTTATGGATACTGCAGGGGTCAGCAGCATGTATGCAAACGATGGAGGCGTTATTGTGGCTGTCTGATCTTATGACAGCAGAAGCTTTTGGTCTGCAGTTCAGAAAATTATCACATTTCTTTCTGGAGTTGCTGCTTTCCTTTTGAAAACAGATGTGCTATAATAAACGAAGTATTTGAATCGGCAAAGGAGAACAACAATGAGCCAGAAGAAAGTTGACAAATATAAAAACAACAAATTTGGACGAAGCAGTGCTCAGAAGAAAGAACGGGTGGAATTTGTTCTTGAGATGGCGGCGTGGATTCTGATCGCAGCACTGTTTGTAGGCTGGATCGGCTATTCCGCTTACGCGAAGATCCAGGCGAAAGAGGCCAGTGTGAAAGTAGATACAGTAATGGATACATCAGCACTGACAGATTATATTTCAGGATTATCATCAGACAGCGCCGAGTAAGGGATTATTTGACCGGATCAGGCAGCGAAGGCAGATTACAGATATTTGTTTGACGACAGTGACAGAAATAGCTAAAAATGAAGAGATCTCCAGGATGTATAAATGAGCATCCCGGAGATTTTTTTGTATAGAATAATATAATAAAAAAACAGGTCTGCTCTGGAGCAAACCTGTTTTGACTTATACGTTTCTTATGGTTATAGATTTATCTGGTAAATTATAACTTTGTAACGTTAGCAGCCTGCATTCCGCGAGCGCCTTCTGTTAAGTCGTAGGATACAGCCTGTCCCTCTTCAAGAGATTTGAAGCCTTCACCGTTGATTGCGGAGAAATGTACGAATACATCCTGTCCGTCCTCACCTGTGATAAAACCATAACCTTTTTCTGCGTTGAACCACTTTACAGTTCCCTTGTTCATTTTGTGTTACCTCCATAGAAATAAAAAAGTTAAAATAGCCTTCTGATGATAATAAAAAATCACCAGATTTTACAGACTATATTCATGTAAATATAATCTCTAAAAACTAGTGATTTTACATTAAATATCTTGCCATGTTCTGATTATATAACCCGTGTTTTGAAATGTCAAGGAGAAAATTCCGGCAATTTCAGTACATAAAACAGGACTGAATGGCTTTGTAAAAAAATTCTTTATAAAAAGAGAATTTTCGTGTATGATATAATAGAATGTAAGCGGATTGAAATATCCACTTGATAAAAACCAGGATGAGAGGAGAACATAAATGGGGATTCTGATTCGAGGAGGCCGGATCGTGGATGCGGCCACAGATACGGATAAAACAGGCGACATTTATCTGGAAGACGGGATCATCACGGAAATAGGGCAGAAGCTGAAAAAGAAAGATGGAGACCGTGTGATTGATGCAAAAGGAAAGCTGGTCATGCCGGGAATCATCGACCTTCATGTCCATTTTCGTGATCCGGGACAGACACATAAGGAAGACATTATGAGCGGTGCGGCGGCAGCTGCCCATGGAGGTGTGACAACAGTAGTTGCCATGCCAAATACAACTCCTACCATTGATAATCCGGACAGAGTAAATTATGTACATAATAAAGCGGCCCAGGTTTCCGGCATTCATGTGCTTCAGGCAGGTGCTGCCACGAAGGGTGAGAAGGGAACGGAGCTTTCGGATATCGCAGGAATGGTAAAGGCCGGTATCCCGGCAGTTTCCGAAGATGGTAAATCAGTGATGAATACAGCACTCTGTAAAGAAGCAATGAAAATTGCAGCAGAATGCGGAGTTCCGTTCTTTGATCACTGCGAAGATATTGATCTGCGTGGGGACGGCTGTATGAACGATGACGAAAATGCCAGAAGACTGGGGCTTCCGGGAATCTGCAATGCGGTGGAGGATACCATTACGGCCAGAGATATCATTCTGGCGCTGGAAACAGGTGTGCATCTTCACCTCTGCCATTGTTCCACTTATGGTGATGCCGAGATGATGAAGTTCGTAAAAGAAAAAGGATATGATAATATCACGGCAGAAGTGTGCCCTCACCATTTTATCCTTTCATCTGATGATATAAAAACCGATGATCCGAATTACAAGATGAATCCGCCTCTTCGTACACCGAAGGATGTGGAAGCGCTGAAACAGGGGTTGAAAGATGGTACCATTGAGGTAATCAGTACAGATCACGCACCACACAGTGCAGAGGAAAAAACAGGTTCCATGAAGAATACGCCATTTGGAATCGTAGGACTTGAGACAAGCCTTCCGCTTACCTACACAGAGCTGGTAGAAAAAGGTGTGATTACATTAAAACAGATGGTGGAGAAGATGTGCCTGAACCCTGCAAAGATTCTGGGACTCGAAAGCGGAACGCTGCAGGAAGGCCACCCGGCAGATGTGATTATTGTAGATACGGAGCAGGAGTATACTATCGATAAAAATAAATTTGTTTCCAAAGGTCACAATACGCCATTTGACGGATGGAAAGTAAAAGGAAAAGTCCTTTATACCATCTGTGACGGAAAAATTATATTTGAAAATCAGGAGGAGAAATAATCATGATTAACAAACTGATCAGCAACATTCGCAAAACAAATGCACCAATCGTTGTAGGACTGGACCCTATGCTGAATTATATTCCGGAACATATCCAGAAGAAGGCTTTTGCAGAGTTCGGGGAAACCTTGGAAGGTGCTGCAGAAGCAATCTGGCAGTATAACAAAGGAATTGTGGATGCCACCTATGATCTGATTCCAGCAGTAAAACCACAGATTGCCATGTATGAGCAGTTTGGTATCCCGGGGCTGATCGCATACAAGAAGACCGTTGATTACTGTAAATCCAAAGATCTGGTTGTGATCGGTGATATCAAGAGAGGTGACATCGGATCTACATCTGCAGCCTATGCAGTTGGACATCTGGGACAGGTTCAGGTAGGTTCCAGGAAATATGCAGGCTTTGACGAGGACTTTGCTACAGTAAATCCATACCTTGGTTCTGATGGTGTGAAACCGTTCATGGATATCTGCAAAGAGGAGAAAAAAGGTATTTTTGTTCTGGTAAAAACTTCCAACCCGTCAAGCGGTGAGTTCCAGGATCGTGTTATTGATGGCCGTCCGCTCTATGAGCTGGTAGGCGAGAAAGTTGCACAGTGGGGCGATGAGCTTATGGGCGACGAATACAGTTATGTAGGCGCTGTTGTAGGTGCAACTTATCCGGAAATGGGAAAAGTATTAAGAAAAATCATGCCGAAGACATTTATCCTTGTTCCTGGATATGGGGCACAGGGTGGAAAAGGAGCAGATCTTGTTCACTTCTTTAATGAAGACGGACTGGGTGCTATTGTAAACTCTTCCAGAGGAATCATTGCTGCATACAAGCAGGAAAAATATAAAGAGTTTGGTGCTGAAAATTATGCAGATGCCTCCAGAGCGGCAGTAAAAGATATGATCGCAGACATCAGCGGCGCACTGGAGAACAGATAATACAGGAGGCATTTTATGAGCACATCAGAAAATAAGAAAACAAAAAAGTCCTGTAAGATTCTAAGCCAGGAATGTATAGGTACAGATATCTACAGCATGTGGCTGGATGCAGGGGAAATTGGGAAAAATGCAGTGCCGGGACAGTTTGTATCTCTTTACAGCCGTAACGGCAGCAAACTTCTTCCAAGACCCATCAGTCTCTGTGAGATCGATAAGGAAGAGGGAAAACTGAGACTGGTATATCGTGTTACCGGAAAAGGAACTGGTACGGAGGAATTTTCCAGACTTCATGCAGGAGTACCTGTTGAGACATTGGGACCTCTTGGAAATGGTTTTCCACTGGATGCGGTGAAAGGCAAAAAAGTATTTCTCATGGGTGGTGGAATCGGAATCCCGCCGATGCTGGAAACTGCAAAACAGCTGGATGCAGAGAAGATCATGGTTCTCGGATACAGGGATGAGCTGTTTTTAAATAAGGAATTTGAGGCTTACGGAGATGTCTATATTGCAACAGAAGATGGCTCTGCCGGAACAAAGGGAAATGTCATGGATGCCATCCGTGAGAATGGCCTTGAAGCAGATGCGATCTTTGCCTGCGGACCGGCACCGATGCTCCGTGCCATCAAGGCATATGCGCTTGAAAAGGGTATTCCCTGCTGGATTTCCATGGAAGAGCGCATGGCCTGTGGTGTAGGTGCGTGCCTTGCCTGTGTATGCAAATCCAAAGATGTGGATGCCCATTCCCATGTGCATAACAAGAGAGTATGTAAAGATGGACCGGTGTTCTTAAGTACGGAGGTAGAGTTATGAGCAGAATGAAGGTAAATCTTGCCGGCGTAGAGCTTAAGAATCCGGTAATGACAGCGTCCGGAACATTTGGTTCCGGAGCAGAGTACAGTGAATTTGTGGATCTGAATAAACTTGGCGCAGTTGTGACAAAAGGTGTGGCCAATGTACCGTGGCCGGGAAATCCTACACCAAGGGTGACTGAAACAGCGTCCGGAATGCTCAATGCCATCGGCCTTCAGAATCCGGGAATCGATGTATTCTGTGAGAGAGATATTCCGTTCCTTAAGAAATATGACACAAAGATCATTGTCAATGTCTGCGGAAAATCCACGAAGGATTACTGTGAGGTTGTGGAACGCCTTGGAAATGAGCCTGTGGACATGCTGGAGATCAATGTTTCCTGTCCGAATGTCAAGGAAGGCGGGATTGCCTTTGGCCAGAATCCGAAAGCTCTTGAAGACATTACGAAAGAAGTTAAGAAATATGCAAAACAGCCGGTGATCATGAAGCTGAGCCCCAATGTTACCGATATTACCGAGATGGCGAAAGCAGCAGAAGCCGGTGGTGCAGATGTGCTTTCCCTGATCAATACTCTGACAGGAATGAAGATCGATATCAACCGTCGTACATTTGCGCTGGCAAATAAAACAGGCGGAATGTCCGGCCCTGCAGTAAAACCGGTCGCTGTCCGCATGGTATATCAGGTGGCAAATGCGGTATCCCTTCCGATCATCGGGATGGGTGGTATCGCAACCTGTGAGGATGCACTGGAGTTTATCATGGCAGGCGCTACTGCCGTATCTGTGGGAACCGCAAACTTTTTCAATCCTTATGCAACAGAAGAAATTGCGGAGGGAATCCAGGCATTTCTTGAAAAAGAGAAGGTTGAAGATATCAATGAACTGATCGGTGTGGTGAAATAACGGGAATTTCCATAATTTGCAATTCTGTTATACATATGTTAGAATGAACGCGGATAAGCAAAGTGATTGCACACACGAATCACAGCAGAACAAAGAATGAATATCCGTTTTGCTGTGTACATGAAAAATATGGAGGATTAAATAAATGGAACAGTATAAGCAGGAATTTATTGAGTTTATGATCGACTGTAATGTCCTGAAATTTGGAGATTTTACTACGAAATCGGGAAGAAAAACACCATTTTTTGTAAATACAGGATTTTACCGCACCGGTGCACAGCTTCGTAAGCTGGGCCAGTATTACGCAAAAGCGATCGAGAGCAAATTCGGACTGGATTTTGATGTGCTGTTTGGACCGGCATATAAAGGAATTCCTCTTTCTGTGGCAGCAACCATGGAAATCAGTGAAATGTACGGAAAGGATATCCGTTACTGTTCCAACCGTAAGGAAGTAAAAGACCACGGAGATAAGGGAATCCTTCTTGGCAGCCCGATCCAGGATGGGGATAAAGTAGTGATCATTGAGGACGTTACGACTGCCGGAACATCCATTAAGGAAACACTTCCGATTATTAAGGCACAGGGAGATGTAAATCCGATCGGTCTTGTGGTTTCTGTTGACCGTATGGAACGTGGTCAGGGAACCAAGAGTGCTCTGAAAGAGATTGAAGAGAATTATGGTCTTCAGACTACAGCAATTGTAACCATGGCGGAGGTGGTTGAGCACCTCTACAATAAAGAATACAAAGGCCGTGTTGTGATCGATGATAAGCTGAAAGCAGCCATCGATGCATATTATGAGCAGTACGGTGCAGAATAATACTGGTACAGAATATCATAATAAAAGAGCAGCGGATTCCGAATGTCCGCTTTTACTGGGAGGACACAGACTTATGAATGAAAAAATTTATAAAACCATGGCGAGCAGCGGGGCGGGAAGTCTTGCACTCGGTATTGTCGTTCTGGTGACGGGACTTGTCACAGGGATTCTGATGATCGTGAACGGTGCGAGACTGCTCAAAAGAAAATCAGAGATTTTGATCTAGGAAAAATATAAACAAAAATTCCGGAAAGCCGCACTCTGTTTCGTGTGGCTTTTCGGGCATTTAAGCAGGGGAGAATATTGAAAAAGGGGACAAAACACAGAGTAAAAAAACTCGGGACAGCTTTTTTTGTGCTGTATGTCCTGATACTTGTATACCTTCTTTTCTTTTCAGAAGGTTATGGCCGGGTAGCAGACGCGGAAAGAGAATTTCGATATAATTTTGTTCCGTTTGTTGAAATCAGGCGTTTTTGGGTCTACAGGAAACAATTAGGGATGTTTGCACTTTTTACAAATATTTTCGGAAATGTGCTGGGATTTATGCCATATGGGTTTGTTCTTCCGGTGATAAACCGAAGAATGCGAAATGGCTTTTTTATTATATTATCCGGTTTTTCCATCAGTCTGACGGTGGAGGTGATCCAGCTGATCACCAGGGTCGGATGTTTTGATGTGGATGATATGATACTGAATACTCTGGGCGCGGCACTGGGATATGGAATTTACGCAGTCTGCGACAAAATTAGGAGAAAACATTAATGGCAAGAAGATATCGATATGCATTTGCAAAAAAAAGAGAAGCTGCGAAAGGAAAGTGGTCCGTAGGACTGGCAGCAGCTTCCCTCGTGCTGTTTATTGTGGCAGTTGTGCTTGCACTTTTTCTTGACGGAAAGCTCGGGGGCCTGATTGGCGGAACCGGGCTTTTTGCGATGCTGCTGTCAGCATACGGCTTTGCACTGGGCCTTTCCAGCTTTTCAGAGGAAAACCGGAAACACCGGACAAGTATGATCGGATCGATCTTAAACGGTGTGATTCTGGTAATCTGGCTGGGACTTTTTTTATCAGGAGTATAAAGAATGGAAGAAAAAGAACGATTAAAAAAACAGCTTGATTTTATCCTGGAAGTGGATAAAGTCAAAAATATTTTCCGTCAGACATATCTTGCAGACGGAAACAGGAAAGAAAATGATGCGGAACATTCCTGGCACCTGGCATTAATGGCAGTGCTTCTGAAGGAGTATTCCAATGAAGAAGTGGATCTGTCAAAGGTGATTCCCATGGTACTGGCACATGATCTTGTGGAGATCGATGCGGGAGATACCTATGCATATGATGAGAAAGGCGCAGCTACCAAGGACGCCAGAGAGCGAAAAGCAGCGGATCGGATTTACGGACTGCTGCCGGAAGATCAGGGACAGTGGCTGAAAGCACTTTGGGAAGAATTTGAGGCTTATGAGACTCCGGAAGCAAAATTTGCCCATGTACTGGATAACTGCCAGCCTCTTTTTCTGAATGATGCTTCCAACGGAAGAAGCTGGGAAGAACATCAGGTAAAGAAAAGTCAGATCTATAAGAGAAACCGGAAAACAGGAGAAGGATCTGAAGTGATCTGGGAATATATGAAAGAACTGATCGACAAACATATTGCCATGGGGCATGTGATCGATGATGAAAAAGATGGGAGATGAAGTTTTGGACGAATGCATGAGAGAACGTTACGGACTTGCAAAAGAGCGGATCCGTGAGATCAGAACGGAAGAAACGGTGAAAGAACCGTTTGGAGATTTTTTCAGAAAGATGGCACAGTTTCTTTCCATGACAGCAGATGTGATGGATGAGGAGTCTGTGGAACTTACCCTGGAGGAACTGAAGGAGCGAAATCATCACTTTTATCAGGATATCCTCCCGGAAAACTATGAAAGCAGTTATGGAAATCCGGCTTATGCAGTAAATAAGCTGGGAGATTATGGAAAAGCTTTCAGTTTTCTGTATGCAGAACTTGCCGGGACAGTGGCTTATGCACATGAGAAAAGGCTGTGGGATATGACCGTATCCATGGAACTGTTTCTGGAAGTATATTCTGCATTTTGTGAGGAAGAGCTTCCCGAGGCTGCAACCGTAGAGGGAATCCTTCGTTCCTATGTGAATGATTACTGCCAGGATATGATGGAACAGAGAATTCGGGAAGGGGTAGATCCGGAACTTGACTTTGCAACAGATATCATCCTGAATTCTGATCTTTCTGATCTGAGATATCTGTATCGCTATGGTGAGTTTGTTTCTGAGAATGAGACAGGAGTGGCAGAGTTTCTGAATTCTCTTTCCCAGGAAGAGATCGATAAGATGGCTTCCACTTATACAGAAGGCTATCGGATCGGATTTATCACCGGACGAAAAGATATCACAAAGAAGAAAACTGTAAATATCCGTTACAGCCTTGGATTTGAGCGTATGGTAAAGGCAGCGATCCTTCAGTTTGAAAAAATGGGACTGAAACCGGTGATATATCGTCATGCAACTCATGCAGTAAATAAAAGAGGCACAGTACGTGTGGGCTATACCGGCGGCGTTGCCAATCCGCAGTACGATTACGATCATCGTCAGGACAGTGCACTGTTCCTGGACGGAGATTTTGTGCAGCGAAAACTCCGTGCCATGCAGACTTCTTATGAGAAGTACAGAGAACTGGCAGAGGTACATGGAGGCCCGGCCTGCATTGACACGTTTGGAGAAAATCCGTTCTCTCCGGTAAGCAAACCGGAAGCTTACGCATTAAGTGAGGCACAGCAGAAACTGCAAACAGAGCTTGACAATGAATCTGGACAGATCGTAAACCGTTACATTAAAGGTGATGAGAGAAGTTTTACCATTATTGCCTATCCGGTTCCTGAGATCGGTGGAAATTATGAGGAAATTTTCCGTGAGATCGTAAAGATCAATACTCTGGATTATCATCTTTATCAGGAGATCCAGCAGACGATCATCAATACTCTGGACACCTGTGAGTGGGTGGAGGTCAAAGGCCGTGGAGATAATGAGACGGATCTTCTGATCCATCTTCATGAGCTGACAGATCCGAAGAAACAGACGAATTTTGAGAACTGTGTGGCAGATGTGAACATTCCGGTAGGAGAAGTTTTTACCTCCCCGCAGCTTGCAGGAACCGGTGGGATCCTTCATGTGAAAAAAGTTTATCTGAACGGGTTGCAGTTCCGTGATCTGAAACTGGTATTTGACTGTGGTCAGGTGATCGATTATACCTGCTCCAATTTTAAAACAGAAGAAGAAAACCGGAAATATATCGAGGATAACATCCTCCATCATCATCCAAAGATCCCGATGGGCGAATTTGCCATCGGTACAAACACCACAGCTTATGTGGCTGCATTGAAATACGGAATTGCGGATAAGCTTCCGATCCTGATCGCAGAGAAAATGGGACCGCATTTCGCAGTAGGTGATACCTGCTACAGCTGGGCAGAAGATACACCGGTATACAATCCGGACGGAAAGGAGATCATTGCCAGGGATAATGAGATTTCCGAGATGCGTAAAGATGATGTAAGCCTTGCTTATTATGGATGCCACACGGATATCACCATTCCTTATGATGAGCTTGGAAGTATCCGGGTGATCGATGATGAGGGAGAAATGATCTCCATTATCGAAAATGGAAGGTTTGTTCTTCCTGGAACCGAGGAATTAAACCGTCCTTTTGAGAATCTTCCATTAAATATTAATATAAGTTAATTAGTAAATTTACAGTTTTTCCGATCGTATTGACAGAAAGTGAGAATATACGTAGAATAACCATAACAATAGTCAAACAACTACAGGTAAACATTCAGTTGGTGTACCACGAAAGGAGAACACAATGGCAAAAGTAGGAATTGTAATGGGTAGTGATTCAGATATGCCGGTTATGAGCAAAGCAGCAGATATCCTGGAGAAACTGGGGATTGATTATGAAATGAAGATCATTTCCGCACACAGAGAACCGGATGTATTTTTCGAGTATGCAAAGACAGCAGAAGAAAAAGGCTTCAAAGTAATCATCGCAGGCGCAGGAATGGCAGCTCATCTTCCGGGAATGTGCGCGGCGATCTTTCCAATGCCGGTGATCGGTATCCCGATGCATACAACATCTCTGGGAGGAAGAGATTCCCTTTACTCTATCGTACAGATGCCAAGCGGCATCCCGGTTGCCACAGTAGCGATCAACGGCGGTGCCAATGCGGGGCTTCTTGCAGCCAAGATCCTTGCAACTTCTGACGCAGAGCTTCTTTCCAGACTGAAAGCGTATAGCCAGGATCTGAAAGAACAGGTTGAAAAGAAAGATGCAAGACTCCAGGAAGTTGGATACAAGAACTACTAAAATTTTTTACCATAAAAATAAAAGAGTGTTGTCATAAGGAGGACATTATGGATTACAAGACTTCAGGCGTAGATATTGAGGCAGGATACAAATCAGTAGAGCTGATGAAAAGACACATTGCCAAGACAATGAGACCGGAGGTACTTGGAGGAATCGGTGGATTCTCAGGTGCATTTTCCATGGAGAAATTCAAAGATATGGAAGAGCCTACTCTGGTTTCCGGAACAGATGGATGTGGAACCAAGGTTAAGGTAGCCATGGTTATGGACAAGCATGATACCATCGGAATTGATGCCGTGGCCATGTGCGTGAATGATATTGCATGTGCAGGCGGCGAACCGCTGTTTTTCCTGGACTACATTGCCTGCGGTAAAAACTATCCGGAGAAGATCGCTGAGATCGTAAAAGGTGTTGCAGAAGGCTGTGTACAGTCCGAGGCAGCGCTGATCGGTGGTGAGACAGCAGAACATCCAGGGCTCATGCCTGAAGATGAGTATGACCTTGCCGGATTTGCCGTAGGAATTGTTGACAAAAAGGACCTTCTTACTGGCGAAGCTCTGAAACCTGGCGATGTTCTGATCGGCATGGCTTCAACAGGTGTTCACAGCAACGGATTTTCTCTTGTACGTAAAGTATTCGACATGACAAAAGAATCCCTGGATACTTATTATGATGAACTTGGAACAACTCTGGGAGAGGCACTGATCGCACCGACCAGAATCTATGTAAAAGCACTGAAGAGCATCCGTGAGGCCGGAGTGAAGATCCATGCATGCAGCCATATCACAGGCGGTGGATTTTATGAGAATATTCCGCGTATGCTGAAAGAGGGAACCAGAGCTGTTGTCAAGAAAGACAGCTATCCGGTACTTCCGATCTTTAAGCTCCTTGCAGAAAAAGGAAATATTGATGAGCATATGATGTACAATACATATAATATGGGCCTTGGAATGATCCTGGCAGTAGATCCGGCAGATGTTGACAAAACAATGGAAGCTATCCGCAAGACCGGTGACAAACCATATGTGGTTGGAAGCATCGAAGCAGGAGAAAAGGGAGTGACCTTATGTTAAAGATCGGTGTTCTTGTTTCCGGCGGAGGAACGAATCTTCAGGCGATCATGGATGCCATTGATGCGGGAGAGATCACAAATGCAAAAGTGGATATTGTGATCAGCAACAATGCTTCCGCTTATGCGCTGGAAAGAGCCAGAAAACATGATGTAGAAGCGATGTGCATTGCACCGAAAGACTATCCGGACCGGGAGGCTTTTCATAAAGCACTGCTTTCCAAACTTCAGGAGAGGGGAGTAGACCTGATCGTTCTTGCAGGTTATCTGGTTGCGATCCCGCCGATGATGGTGGAAGCATATCCGAACAAGATCATCAATATCCATCCATCCCTGATCCCGTCTTTCTGTGGAAAAAGTTTTTATGGACTGAAAGTTCATGACGCAGTTCTTGCAAGAGGAGTAAAAGTGACGGGTGCTACCGTTCATTTCGTAGATGCGGGTACAGATACAGGCCCGATCATTCTTCAGAAAGCAGTGAAGGTAAAAGACGGAGACACATCCAAGGAGCTTCAGAGACGTGTAATGGAAAAAGCAGAATGGAAGATCCTTCCGGAGGCCATCAATCTTATCGCCAATGACAAGATTACAGTAACAGATGGAATTGTTTCTTTAAAGTAATCACAAAACAGATGAAACAAAGGAGTAGACAGATGAAAGTATTGATCGTAGGAAGCGGCGGAAGAGAACATGCAATTGCATGGAGTGTTGCAAAAAGCCCGAAAGTTGACAAGATTTACTGTGCACCGGGAAATGCGGGAATTGCAGAGTATGCGGAATGTGTAGATATCGGAGCAATGGAATTCGAGAAACTGGCAGCTTTTGCCAGAGAAAAAGAGATCGATCTTACCATCGTGGGAATGGATGATCCTCTTGTTGGCGGAATTGTAGACGTATTTGAAGCAGAAGGGCTGCGCGTATTCGGACCGCGCAAAAACGCTGCTATTCTGGAAGGTTCCAAGGCTTTTTCCAAGGATCTTATGAAGAAATACGATATTCCTACTGCAGCTTATGAGAATTTTGATGATCCGGAAAAAGCTCTGGAATATTTAAGAACGGAAGCAAAATTCCCGATCGTTCTGAAAGCAGATGGCCTTGCACTTGGAAAAGGTGTTCTGATCTGCCAGGATCTTTCAGAAGCAGAAGCCGGCGTAAAAGAGATCATGGAAGATAAAAAATTTGGAAATGCCGGAAATACCATGGTAATTGAGGAATTCATGACAGGCCGTGAAGTTTCCGTACTTTCTTTTGTAGATGGAAAGACCATCCGCACCATGACATCCGCACAGGATCACAAACGTGCCAAGGACGGAGACCAGGGACTGAATACCGGTGGAATGGGAACATTTTCCCCAAGTCCGTTCTATACTCCGGAAGTAGATGAATTCTGTAAGAAATATATTTATCAGAAGACTGTAGATGCTATGGCGTCCGAGGGACGTCCGTTTAAGGGAATTATCTTCTTCGGACTGATGCTTACCGCAGATGGCCCGAAGGTACTGGAATATAATGCAAGATTTGGTGATCCGGAAGCACAGGTTGTTCTTCCACGTATGGAGAATGATATCATTGAGGTGATGGAAGCCTGCGTAGACGGAAAACTGGATCAGATTGATCTGAAATTCGAGGATAACGCAGCAGTATGCGTCGTTCTTGCAAGCGATGGATATCCGGTAAAATATGAAAAGGGAATTCCGATCCAGGGCTTTGAAAACTTCAAGGATAAAGACGGATACTACTGTTTCCATGCCGGAACCAAATTTAAAGATGGCCAGATTGTCACAAACGGTGGCCGTGTCCTTGGCATCACTGCCAAAGGAAAAACACTGAAAGAAGCAAGAAAGAATGCATACGCTGCCACTGAATGGATCAGTTTTTCAAACAAGTATATGCGCCACGATATCGGAAAAGCGATCGACGAGGCGTAAGTTCGTCAATTTTCACAGGCACAGCTTGACGAAAACAGGGGTTTCATTGTACAATAGTAACAACTATGAAACACAGTGAGTAGTTACACATAATAATAAAGCTGGATGCTGACAGGACACAACAGGAAGTAACCATTTTCTTTGATGAGGTGTCGCATCCAAGTGATGAGGCAGAGAGGACAGAAAAATGGGAATCAGTGTAGAAGAAGCAATTCATGAACTCAGAAACAGGGAGGAAGTATTTGTTGCGTATTCACAGGCAACCAAACTTCCGTATGTGACCTGTGATGAGGAAACATTTAATGACCAGGCAAGGATTTTTGCTACCGAAGAAGAAATCAAAGAATATGGAAAACAGCTCCTGGAGGATAAGATCCTTCTTATGGGTATGAAATATGAAAAAAAAGATTATCCGAGACTGTATGGTACGCTGTATGCGATCGGAGTAAATAGTGTACTCTGGATCGACGGAGAGAATCAGACCGAAGTTGAACTTGAGAGGATTGCGACTCAGAGAGATATGAGCCAGATCGATCCTTCCAGAAGACCGCTTCTGAATCCTTCTCTGGAACTTTCAGGCATCTATTTTATGCAGGAGCTTCGTCGCCCGGTGAAAGCAGAAGAGCATAAGAATATCCGTGAGCTTGAGGAAGAACTTATTGCTAATCTGCGGAAAGCAGAATTCCTGATCGCGATCAATGCAGAGCAGGAAGAAGACGGAAAGCTTCATATTCCATATCTGAAAAACAAAGAGGACAAGATCATGCAGCCTGTGTTTACAGACGTTATGGAATTTGAGAAATTTGGAAGAGGGAAGAATCTCCGAGTTGCAAAAGTGACTATAGACAAACTTCCGAGCCTGATGATTCCACAGGCAAATGCATATGTAATAAATCCGCTGGGCATCAATCTGGTCCTGAATAAAGAGCAGATTGAGAAAATTGCAGGAATCAGTAAATAAAAACAAAAATTACAGCAGGCTGCCAGGATAAAACTGTGCAGCCTTTTGCTGTTGTAGAGGAGAGATTTACCCGATGGTGATAGAAATCGATTTTAACAGTGATGAGGCGATCTATATGCAGATCACCAATCAGATCATAATGGGGATAGCTACATCAAGGCTTCATGAGGGGGATGCTCTGCCTTCTGTACGGCAGCTTGCAAGTATTGCGGGAATCAACATGCACACAGTAAACAAAGCATATGCACTGCTCCGGCAGGAAGGGTTTGTAACCATCGACAGACGGAAGGGTGCAGTGATTTCCATTGATGCGGATAAAGTCAGAGCACTGGAAGAAATGAAACAGAATCTGACGGTGGCAATGGCATGGGGCTGTTGTAAGAATGTAACAAGAGAAGAAGTCCATCAGCTGGTGGATGAGATTTTTGACGAGTATGACACAGACAGATAGGAGGAGACATCATGCAGGAACGATATACAAAACAGGCAGAGAATGTTCTTGCTCTGGCAAAACAGGCAGCCAGCTCCTGTGGACATAGTTATATTGGCACGGAGCATCTGCTGGTCGGGCTTGTAGAAGAAAAAGAAGGAACTGCCGGAAGAGTGCTGGAAGAATTTGGAATCCAGGCGGATAAGACTATGGCGTTGATCGACGAGCTGATCGCACCGCCGGGAAATATATTAACTGCACAGCAGCCGGGATTCAGCCCAAGGACGAAAAGAGTTTTGGAAAATGCCTATATAGAGGCGGAGGCCATGCATTTTGAAAAGGCAGGTACGGAGCATCTTCTGCTGTCCATGTTAAAGGAAACAGACTGTGTAGGTACAAGGCTGCTGTATACAATGGGAGCGAATATCCAGAAACTTTATGCTGCAGTTCTTACAGCTATGGGGATGGACAGTGATGCTATTGCAGAAGAATTTCAGGCAGTGAAAGCTTCCAGGGGAAGAAATGGCAGTGTCACACCGACTCTCGATCAGTACAGCCGTGATCTTACAGAGATGGCAGAAGAAGGTAAACTTGATCCGGTGGTAGGAAGGGATAAGGAAATTGCCAGACTGATCCAGATCTTAAGCAGAAGGACCAAGAATAATCCATGTCTGACGGGAGAGCCGGGAGTCGGTAAAACAGCTATTGTAGAAGGTCTTGCACAGCGGATCGTTACCGGAATGGTCCCGGATACTGTGAAGAATAAAAGAGTAGTGGTTCTGGATCTTTCCGGAATGGTAGCCGGAAGTAAATACAGAGGCGAGTTTGAGGAACGTATCCGTAATGTCATTGATGAGGTGAGAGAACAGCAGAATATCCTGCTTTTTATTGATGAGATCCATACGATCATCGGGGCAGGTGGAGCAGAGGGAGCTCTGGATGCGTCCAATATCCTGAAACCATCTCTTTCCAGGGGAGAGATCCAGCTGATCGGAGCGACGACTCTGGAGGAATATCGTAAATATATCGAAAAAGATGCTGCACTTGAACGGCGATTCCAACCGGTTATGGTGGAAGAGCCTGATGAAGAGGAAGCAATTGAAATCTTAAAAGGCCTGCGCCCTTATTATGAGAAACATCATGGGGTAGAAATTCAGGATGAAGCACTGGAGGCCGCAGTAAAAATGTCAGTCCGTTATATCAATGACCGGTTCCTTCCGGATAAAGCGATTGATATTATTGATGAAGCGGCATCCAAGGTTCAGCTTGCCGGATATCATCCGTCCCCGGAAGCAGAAGAACTGGAAAGAGAAATCCATGAGATCCTGAAAGAAAAAGAACAGGCCGTTGTAAACGCGGACCTCGAAAGCGCCAGAAAGGCTCAGGCCAGACAGAACAGCGTAGAGGCTGAGCTTGAAAAACTCCGCAAAAAGGCTGAGCGTAAAAACAGGCGGAAATCTCCTGTAGTTGGAGAAGCGGCTGTTGCAGATATTGTATCTGACTGGACGAAAATCCCGGTGCAGCGTCTGACAGAAGGGGAATCCCGACGCCTGGCAAATCTTGAAAAAGTTCTGAAAAAGCGAGTGATCGGTCAGGATGAAGCGGTGTCAGCAGTTGCCCGGGCTGTGAAACGAGGCAGAGTTGGTCTGAAAGATCCGGCTAGACCAATTGGCTCTTTCCTGTTTCTGGGACCTACCGGGGTTGGAAAGACAGAACTTTCCAAAGCTTTGGCAGAAGCAGTGTTTGGAAGTGAACAGGCAATGATCCGTGTGGATATGTCTGAATACATGGAAAAACACAGTGTATCTAAAATGATTGGTTCTCCTCCAGGATATGTAGGATATGAAGAAGGCGGACAGCTCAGTGAAAAAGTCAGAAGAAATCCGTACAGTGTAATTCTTTTTGATGAGATCGAAAAGGCACACCCGGATGTATTTAATATTCTTTTACAGGTGCTTGATGATGGGCATATTACAGATGCCCATGGTCGGAAAGTGGATTTCAAACAGACGATCATTATTATGACGTCTAATGCCGGAGCACAGATGATCATGGAACCGAAACATCTTGGATTTATGTCCGGAGACACGGAAAAACAGAATTATGACAGGATGAAATCCGGAGTAATGGAAGAAGTACGAAGGATGTTCAAACCGGAATTTCTCAATCGAATCGATGAGATCATGGTATTCCATTCTCTTAATAAAGAAAATATCCGCAAGATTGTCACTATTCTTCTGAAAAACCTGGAAAAAAGATGTCAGGAACAATTGAATATCACATTGAAAGTCACAGGAGCGGCAAAAGATCTTATCGCGGATGCCGGTTTTGACAGCAAATACGGCGCAAGACCGCTTCGCCGTGCAATTCAGACGAAGATTGAAGACGAGATGGCAACAGAGATTCTGGAAGGCCGGATCAAAGCCGGAGATACTGTACAGGTAAAGGTGAAAGATAAAAAAATCTGTTTTGTATCCCAGAAATCACAGGAGTAAAAAGCCGTTTTTTGAAAAGTATAAGATTTTTTTCACTTCCTATGGCAAAAAGAAAAGAAATAAGTTATAATTAACATCATCGTAATGATACAACAAAAGAATTTCAGGAGGACATAAGATCATGGCAGTGGTACAGGAATTGATCCGTACAGAAGATAACGGTACTATCAGTTTTGGAGATTATGAGTTAAATCAGAAATCCAAACTGTCGGATTATCAGTATCAGGGAGATATGTATAAAGTAAAAACATACAAGGAGATCACCAAGCTTGAGCGCAATGGAATGTTCGTATATGAGTCTGTTCCGGGAACAAGCGTATTCCATCTTGAGCAGGATGGAACAACCATGAGTTTTGAAGTACAGGGATTTGAGGATTCTCAGATCACAGTTGAGCTTGAGGCTGAGACAGAATATCAGGTATTTATTGATGGAGCAAGCACAGGTACTATGACTACGAACCTGGGCGGCAAGCTTTCTTTCAGCGTTGAGCTGGATACGAACACCAAAGCAGAAGTAAAAATCGTAAAATGCTAAAAAATAAAAAAACAGTATATTTCTGCCAGGAATGCGGATATGAATCAGCCAAATGGATGGGACAGTGTCCGGCATGTAAGGCATGGAATACATTTGTAGAGGAAACTGTTTCATCCAAGAAGTCAGCTTCCTCCAACGCAAAGATATCACAGAAAAAGACAGAACCTGTAATTTTGCGAGATATCAGTCTTTCGGCTGACGAACGCCAAAGTTGTGGGATCGGTGAACTGGACAGGGTGCTGGGAGGAGGAATTGTTCCTGGCTCCCTCGTTTTAGTGGGCGGAGATCCTGGAATCGGAAAGTCTACATTACTGCTTCAGGTTTGCAGGAACCTTTCTTCACAGGGCGTGTCTGTATTATATATTTCCGGTGAAGAATCTTTGCGCCAGATTAAGCTGCGGGCGGACAGACTTGGAAGTTTTAATGATAAACTGAAACTTCTGTGTGAGACTAATCTGGAGAATATCCGTGAGATCATTGAACGGACGAAACCGGATGTGGCAGTTGTAGATTCTATTCAGACCATGTTTCATGAAGATATCACGTCTGCACCGGGAAGCGTTTCGCAGGTAAGAGAATCCACGAATGTTCTGATGCAGATCGCAAAAGGTATGGGCGTATCCATTTTTATTGTCGGTCACGTGACAAAAGAGGGAAATGTAGCAGGTCCCCGTGTGCTGGAGCATATGGTAGATACTGTGCTTTATTTCGAGGGAGACAGACATGCCTCTTACCGGATACTGCGGGCGGTGAAGAACCGTTTTGGCTCCACTAATGAAATCGGAGTTTTTGAAATGCAGAATACAGGTCTGGAAGAAGTAAGGAATCCTTCAGAATTCCTGCTAAATGGAAGGCCGGAGAATGCATCCGGTTCTGTGGTTGCATGTTCCATGGAAGGAACAAGGCCTATTCTGGTGGAGATTCAGGCGCTGGTGTGTCAGAGCAATTTTGGAATTCCGAGAAGAACAGCAGTTGGTACGGATTTTAATCGTGTAAATCTCCTTATGGCAGTGCTGGAGAAGAAAGCAGGAATCCATCTTGCTGCTTCGGATGCTTATGTGAATATTGCCGGAGGAATGAAGATGACGGAGCCCGCTATTGATCTGGGAATCTGTCTGGCAATCATTTCCAGTGCAAAAGATATTGTGATCCCTGATTCTGTAATGGTTTTTGGCGAGATTGGCCTGAGCGGCGAAGTCAGGGCAGTCAGTATGGCTGGTCAGCGGGTGCAGGAAGCAAAGAAACTGGGGTTTGAAACTGTGATCCTGCCGGAGGTGAACCGGGCAGCTACAGAGAGCATCAGGGGAATTCAACTGGTATATGTTGCCGGAATCCGTGATGCGATTTCATATATAATGAGGTAAGAAAGTATGAAAAAGGTTTTGTCAGTAATTATTCCAGTCTACAATATGGAAAAATATATCCGTCAATGTCTGGAATCACTGATGATTAAAGAAGTTCTGGATAAAATAGAAATTCTGGTAGTTTTGGACGGCTCAACAGACCGGTCTGAAGAGATTGCGATGGAATATGCAAAAGCACATCCATATTCCGTCCGGGTGATCAGTAAGCCCAATGGGGGCCATGGATCTGCAATCAACACAGGTATGGATAATGCAGTTGGGGAATATGTGAAAGTGCTGGACAGTGATGACTGGGTAAACGAAAAAGGCTTTGTCACACTTGTGGAAAATCTTGAAAAGGCAGAAGCAGATATTGTGTGGAGCAATTTTTTCTGGGTCTATGAACAGACCGGAAAAAGAAGTGTTCAGAACAGACATCCTTTTCAGGGGGTGGAATATGGCAGAAAATACGATTTTCATGATGTTGCGGAAAAAACGTTTGTTAAAATGCATTCCATGACCATACGAACAGAGCTGGTCCGCAGAACAGGTATGCGGATCGATGAGAACTGTTATTATGTAGACGTGGAGTTTGTCATGTATCCGATCCCGGAAGTCAGGACTATCGTATTTCTGGATGAGTTTGTATATATGTACAGACTGGGACGGCAGGGACAGAGTATGACTCTGGAAAAAATGCGTAAAAATCACCGGAATCATGAGAAAGTTCTGAAGAGTCTTCTGAAGTACTATCGCAAAAAAGAATCAGAGGGAACTGACAGGGAGTATCTTGTGTATCTTGAAAAGGGAATTGCCAATGTTCTGAGCAGCCATTTCAAGATTTATCTGAGTTTTCCCTGCTCTGTGAAAATGTGCCACAGACTGCGCAGAATGGATGGGAAAATTCGTGAGTGTTATCCAAATATCTATAATTCAGTCGAAAATAAATTTGTATGGGCTATCAGAAAGAGCAGATATCTGTTATACTATCCGGGACACTTTATCATGAGACTGAGGGAGAAACTAAATGAAATATAGAACAGTGCAGACAATGATGCTTCCGGACTGTGCAGAAGAAAACTACGGACTTTATTATCAAGGTACGGGAGGAATTCAGGTACAGCAGGGTGAAAAAAAATCATTATCCGTACCGGAAAATGAGAAAGCAGATCTGTTTACGTATTTTAACGGGTTTTACCCGAAACAGTGGTCGCAGTATGCACAGCTGGACGGATTGCGGATAAAAGTTACAGTTTCAGGAAACTGCCGGGTGTTGCTGTGCCATATAGATGGAAGCAGAACGGTTGTGGATGAAGAAAAAGAAAGCAGGACTGCGGCAGATATTAAAAACGAACTAGTTTTTGAAGTGTCAGATGTTATTGAAAATATAGCAGCTTTCTGGATCTGCGTAGAAGGACTGGCGCAGGGCGGAGTTCTTTATGATGTTGATTTTCAGTCGGCAGTTGAAGTGCAGCAGGCAGTTCGGCCGGCAGTGGTGATCTGTACCTGCCGCCGTGAAAAAGAAGTTATCAGTAATCTTGAACGGATTTCCAGAATGGATCTGGAGGAACGGCCGGGGATTTTTCTTATAGATAATGGAAATACTCTGACAGAGGAGATGGTTCCGGACTGGGTTCATCTTGTACCAAACCGAAACTGTGGCGGTGCTGGTGGTTTTACCAGAGGAATGATCGAAGCTTTGAAAGACCCGGGATTTACTCATGTGATCCTCATGGATGATGATATTGTCCTGAATCCGGAAGTACTGACGAAAACAATGCTGTTTTTATCTTCCGTAAAAAAAGAATGGCAGGATGCACCGCTGGGTGGTTCCCTTATTGAAAGAGATATTCCCTGGAAACAGTTTGAATGTGGAGCTTTCTGGAACAGAGGAAGGATTCAGGGATGCGGCCAGAATATGGATCTGCGAAAGAGAGATGCTCTTCTTAAGAATACGGAATCTCAGAACTGGGATTATGGTGGCTGGTGGTATTGCTGTATACCGGTATCCGCAATCCGGGAAAAGGGTCTTCCGTTGCCTGTTTTTATTCACAGAGATGATATCGAATATGGAATTCGTATGGGTAAGCTGATGACTCTCAATGGAATCGGTGTGTGGCATGAAGCTGTCACCAAGAAACTTCCTCAGATCGGAGAGTATTATGATATTCGAAATATGGCGATCTTAAATGCAATCCATTATGATGACTGGGATAAACGCCAGTGGAAAAAATTTCTTGTCAAATGGACGGCAGGAAATCTTTTAAGAGGAAGGTATGACTATATTTATCTGAATATCTGCGCTATGCTGGATTTCCTGAAGGGAGAAAAGTGGCTGGAAAACACGGATGGAGTGGAAATTCATAAACAGGTGGCCAGTCGACTTCCAAAACTGGAAAAACTGGACAAAAAAGAAAAGAATGTATTTTACACGACACCAAATGTTAGCGTTTACACTGTGGCAAAAAAGAAACATATTGTTTATGAGGACTCTGCAGGCTTTTGTCTCAGAGCAGACAAAAATCTGCCGGAAACTATACGTCTGAGCATATATTTATTACTGGCATTGAGAAAAACAGACAGGTACTTTGAAAGAGCCAGGGAGAGCTACGGCAGGAACTGGAAGAAATTAATAACAGAAGAGTTCTGGAATAATTATTTGGAGATTAATAAAGATGAGTAAGAATTATAAACTGCAGAATATCCTGTTCTGCGACAATGACAGACTGGAAGCATACTGGGAGATGTTCTTTAAAAGCAGCCGTCCGGTATACGACAGAGAGAATAAGACGATTGTTTTGGGAGTAGGTCAGGTAATTGATTTCTGTACCTATTTTAACTCGATTTCTCTTTTAAAATGGAAAACATACACATATGCAGAAAAACTGATTCTGAGATTACGTGTAAAAGGAGAAATGGAGATCCTTCTTACAGGTTATGAGAAGAAAGATACACAATATATCCGAAAAGTTCTCCGCAGAGCAAAAATCTCAGCAGAAGAAGCACAGGAGATCTGTCTTGAATATCCGGAGAACAATTTGATGCTGGCTGGTTTCGAAATTCATACACATGGTATTTGTGTAATCTATAGTGGTGAGTATATCACAGAGATTGAGGAAGACCAGATGCGTCATGTATCACTGCATCTCTGTACAACAACATTTAAGAAAGAAGACTATATCCTTCCGAACATTCAGCTTCTGAAAGAGACCGTCCTTGCGGGTAATGACAGCCTTGCAGAGAATTTGTGGATCCATGTGGTAGACAATGGCCGTACACTTCCGGCAGAAGAGATTGAGACAGAGCACGTAATGGTACATCCGAACCTTAATGTAGGTGGAGCCGGCGGATTTACAAGAGGTATGCTGGAAGCGATGGATCATAAGGAAAAACCGACCCATGTTCTTCTTATGGATGATGATGTTATGATCCTTCCGGAGAGTCTGATCCGTACTTATAATCTTCTGAAGATCATTCGTCCGGAGTATGAACATCATTTTATCAGTGGAGCGATGCTTTTCTATGAGGAGATGAATTTCCTGTATGAAGATGTAGGATTTATGGATCATGAGGGAACTTATGGCCCACTGAAAGACAGGGTAGATACCCGAAAGATTGAAGATGTTCTTCGCTGTGAAGAGATGATCCATGAGCCGAAGAATGCTTATGCAGGCTGGTGGTACTGTTGTATCCCTATGGAATTTGTGCGTAAAGATAATTTGCCTCTTCCGGTATTTGTACGTGGAGATGATGTTGAATACAGCCTTAGAAACAAGGCGAAGTTTATTACACTCAGTGGTATCTGTATCTGGCATATGGGATTCACCAACAAGTTCAACGGCGCAATGGAATTTTATCAGGTGCATAGAAACACCCTGATGCTTCAGGCTGCCAGCGGAGTATGCCAGAATGCGGATATTATGACCCGTATCCGCAAGCTGGTCCGTGTAAATCTGCTTCGTTTTAATTATGACGGTGCAGAGCTTCTTCTGGATGCAGTTGAGGATTATATGAAGGGATATAAATTCTTTATGAAGAATCAGGGGGAGAAGCTCCTGAAAGAAAAATCTCAGAAAAATGAGAAAATGGAGCCGCTTTCTAATTTCCCGGAAGCACCGACGAAAGTATACAGCGTTTATGCACAGGATCTTCCGCGTAAATCACTGGAGACATTCCTCTACAGAATTACTTATAATGGTCATTTCTGGCCAGAAAAATGGCTGAAAAAGGGAACTGTGCCGATTGCCTATGACTGGTATTATACACCGCACAGATACTTTTTCAGAAAAAGACTTCTTGCGGTTAATCCACATCTGAAAATGGGTGCGTACAGGGAGATGGACAAGAAAAGATTCTTTGAACTGTTTAACAGGGAACGAAAACTTTTCAGTCGTTACAAGAAGATCCATGTACGTCTTGAAAAAGAATACAGAGACCACAGAAAAGAATTCACTTCAGAAAGTTTCTGGAGAAAATATTTGGAGATGGATAAATGAGTGTAAAACATATAGGGGATTTAAAGAAAACAGAGTGCTATGGCTGTAGTGCGTGTGTTTACAGTTGTCCTTTCGGGGCAATTACAATGGAACAGGATAGAGAGGGCTTTCGCTATCCTGTTGTAGACGAAGAAAAATGTACAGGATGTGGAAAATGCAGAAAAATCTGTCCATCCATCTGTCCAAAAGATATGAGCAATGCTCCGGAACCGGAAAGTTATGCGGTATGGGCGGAAGATAACGTTCGAAGAGACAGCAGTTCCGGCGGATTTTTTACAGTACTTGCACGTTCTGTATTTGCACAGGGCGGAGTTGTCTGTGGCGTTGTGATGGATGAGGATTTTAAGGTATTCCATACAGTGGCTACAAATGAAAAAGAGTTTGTTCCTATGCGTGGTTCCAAATATGTCCAGAGTGACCTGAGAGATATTTTCCCAAAAGTTAAAGAGTTTCTTGGGAAAGGTAAAAAGGTGCTTTTTACAGGAACACCTTGTCAGGTTGCTGGATTAAAAGCTTATCTTGGCGGTGAAGAAGAAAATCTTCTTACAGTTGACCTGATGTGTCATGGTGCTCCATCTGAGAAAGTATTTGAACGTTATGTTGACGAAACATTTGGTAAAGAAAATCTGAAAGAGTTTCATTTCCGTACAAAACGCTATGGATATAATTGTACAACCTGTGAGGCTGTATTTAAAAACGGAAAGAAATATGTAGGCGGAATAGAGTTTGACCCATTTGTTCTGGGATTTACAAGAAGTCTTTTCTTAAGGAGAACATGCGAGAGCTGCAAGTATGCTTCTTTCCCGCGTCAGGGAGATCTTACAATGGGTGATTTCTGGGGGATTTCCCTGTATAAGAGAGATCTTAATGATGGACGTGGTACTTCTCTGGTTCTGGCCAATAATGCAAAGGGAGCGGCAGTTCTGGAGTCTGTTAAAGACAGTGTAAAACGCATTGAGAAAACGCCGCTGGAAGCTGCTGTCAAGAAAAACCGTTTTGGTGAGAAAATGCAGGTTCATTCCCAGAGAAGAAGATTTTTTGAAATGCTTGATTACACAAGCATGCATAAAGCGGTTAAATATTGTATGGAAGGCCGTTATGATGTAGGTATTCTTGGCGTGTGGTTTGGATGTAACTACGGAAGTATTGCGACATATTATGGCCTGTCTAAAATTCTGGAAAAGATGGGCTTGTCTACTCTTATGATCGATAAACCGGGATTTGTTGGCCAGGATCGTGAGCTGGATAAGAGTAATCACAGCCGTATTTTTGCAGATACTCATTTCCATGTGAGCAGAAGGTATCGATTAAATGAGATGCATATGCTGAACCATATCTGTGATTCTTTTGTTATTGGATCAGATCAGGTATGGAATCATGGTATTGCCCGCAATTTTGGAAACAGTTTTCTTATGGATTTTGTTCGTGACGAGAAAAAGAAGATTGCGGTATCCGCTTCCTTTGGACATGATCGTGATTTCCGACCGGATCGTGAGCGGATTATGGCCAGTGAGTATTTTAAACGGTTTGATGGAATTTCTGTTCGTGAGGAGTCTGCAGTTGGCCTGATGAAGAAGGTATTTGGTGTAGATGCGACCAGAGTTTTGGATCCCGTATTTGCGGTAGATAAGAGTGTGTATGATGACATAGCGGCGGAATCTGACCGTAATGAGACAGAACCCTATATGCTTACCTATATTTTGGATCCAACTCCTGAGAAGAAAGAGGTTATTAAGTATCTGTCAGAAAAGTTGGGTCTTCGTACATTGCATATTCTGGATGGAACTCCATGGAATTTCCAGGAGAATAAAGAGAAAATGGGAATGGATACGGTTCTGGAGAATATTACGTTCCAGGATTGGATTTACTACTTTAAAAACAGCAGTTATGTATTAACAGATTCCTGCCATGGTATGAGTTTTGCGCTTATATATGGTAAACCGTTTGCTGGTATTGGTAATGCGAAAAGGGGTATGACGAGATTTTCTTCTCTGACAAAACTGTTCCATGTTGAGAATCGTTTGGTGACGAATCCTCTGGATATTATGAAGAATGAGCTGTTTCTGCAGGATCCGGATTATAATGAGATTAATGGGATTATGGAAACAGAGAAGGTTCGTTTCCATGAGTGGCTTAACGGGGTGATGTTCTCTGAGAAGGAAGTTAAGACTTATCAGGCGTTTCCTGTGAAGGTTGCTCCGGTGATCGAGGATGATATTAAATTAAAGATCGAGGGTCCTGCTCCGGTGCAGGCTCGTCCGACTTTCCTGCGCAGGGTTTATTATCATCTGCCGTCTGGTATTCAGGATAGAGTGAAACCTATTGTTAAGAATTATATCAAAAAGAGAGCACAGTAATTTTTGTGATGTAGTTTTATATTGAGTTTTGGCAGCCGCTGTACGTTTTGGGTATGGCGGCTGTATATAGTGAAAGGGAGTGTTTATTTATGGGTATTGGTAATTTTGGAAATATGATGAAGGTTATGAATGCCTGGAATACGTTTAAACAGAATCATCCGAAGTTTCCGGCGTTTTGCAGTGCTGTTTCAAAGCGTGGGATTTGTGAGGGGAGTATTCTTGAGGTGACGTATATTAGTCCTGAGGGGGAGAAATTGACTACGAATATTAAGGTTCAGGTTAGTGATATTGAGCTGCTCAGGCAGATTTCTGGGGGGGATTAGAGGAGAGTTGGAAGGACGCCGCGGGGGTGGCGTTCTTTTTTTCTGGGCTGGAATGTACGTCAGAGGAAGGAGATATTGGCCAGGATAGGATACCGGACGCCAGAGGGATGAGGCATCGATTCGGGCAGGGCTTCGTGAGACGGGGAGAAAGCCGGGCGCCAGAGGGAGAGGATATCGGCCCGGGCAAGGACTCCGTCGGGGGATACAACTA
>NZ_JAAIUN010000092.1:0-729 GCF_013317245.1 Blautia sp. MSK.20.85 | reverse complement strand
ATCAGGTAGTAGAGAGCTGGACTTCCACAGAGGAAGCACACTATATCGAAAAACTGCCAATCGGTAAATATACCTTGCGTGAAGAGCAGGCACCGAAAGGATATCTTCTGACATCTGATGTGACATTTGAGGTGAAGGATACTGGAGAAGTCCAGAAAGTGGCTATGAAAGATGATACTGCCAAGGGAAAAGTGATTCTCAATAAGGCAGATAAATCGTCAGGAGAACCGCTGAAAGGGGTAGAATTTGAACTCCGTGACAGCAAAGGAAAAGTTCTGGAAACCTTAAGGACAGACGCTGCCGGTCATGCAGAAAGTAAGCTGTATGAGATTGCCACATTTAAGAACGGCAAATATGATACAGCAATCAAGTATTATCTGGTGGAAACAAAAACACTGGATGGATACACACTGGATCAGACCAAGCATGAAGTGACATTTGCTTATGTGAATGACAGTACACCAGTCGTGGAAGTTACTTTCAATCTGACAAATGAGAAACCGGAAGTTCCAGAAACACCGAACACACCGGATACACCACAGTCCCATGAAGAGACAAAGGTATCAAATGCACCAAAAACAGGTGACAGCACGAATATCTGGCTGCCGATTCTGCTTCTGGTAATCTCCACAGGAGGTATGGCAGGACTTTATATCAGTAGAAAAAGGAAAACCAAATAAGGAAACTAAAACCAACGGTTATGATTGGGAGCTTCTATGTGAGGCTCCC
>NZ_JAAIUN010000091.1:0-814 GCF_013317245.1 Blautia sp. MSK.20.85 | reverse complement strand
AGGCATATCTGTTCATCCTCTCTTGCCAGATACAATCCTTCCAGTTCATCGGACGGATGTTTCATTCCATATACTGCCTGACAAATATCATGGATTTTCTCACATTCCACACTTCTAAGATGCTGCTCCAAGGTGTGGTTAAATCTCTGCCAGTCCTCCAGTTTCTGATTTACTGACATCATGCACTGGAACAGTTCCGCTGCTTCACATGCTGCTGACAGCACTACATTTTTGTTATTGATACTTCCATCGGCATTTTTCATATGCCCTACCATATACGCCTGATCTACTGAAACCATCTTTTATCCTCCTCTATCTAAACGGCATTTCTTCTTCCATGCCCTCTGGGATCTCTAAGAACCCTTCCGCATCTTCTGGAAACGGTGGTCTGTCAACCATTTTTGCACCTGCGAATTCAATCCGGTTTGCATACACTTCGGTGGTATAAATCTTTTTCCCGGTATCCTTATCTTCATAATTACCTGTGACAATCTCGCCTTCCACCATGACCTTCGTGCCCTGCATCAGATAATCTCTGGCAAATTCTGCTTTCTTTGCAAAAGCCTTTACCGGAATGAAACTGACTTCATCGGAATAATTTCTTCTGACTGCCAGAACAAACTTGGCAATCTTATGAAGTCCTTTTTCATTCTCCACTTCGTTGTATCCGGGATTTCTTACCAATCGCCCGGAAATAACTGTTGTATTCATTGGCTTAACCCTCCTATGCTTTCATTGATTTGTAACAGATGCCGATACATGGTCCACATTTTCCATAGGCACATCCGTAACATTCATCTTTTTCCAACTCTTC
>NZ_JAAIUN010000090.1:0-845 GCF_013317245.1 Blautia sp. MSK.20.85 | reverse complement strand
TGCTTGACCTTTCGCTTCATCACCCTAGCGTAGGTGATGCGGTCTCTTGATTCTCGCGTTACTACCAGTAAGTGCACGATCGGATTTGAAAAGCTGTTGGAATCTCGCTTCCATAAGGCTTTTTAAATTTGATCGTATATGCGACGCAGTCGCGGCTGAATGGATCGAAGATCCATGAAGCTCAGCACTTACGTCCGTAACGTATATGATGATTACTCTGTTCATAACAGATAAATCGATGTCTTCCTATCTTTGCGTTTGCATTAATTTCTTAATACTTTGCGTTTAAGGATATTTGATTAACTTAATCAAATCTCATGTATGCAGTTTTCAAGGTACAATGCTGACTGATGTTTTATCAGCCATCAGAACTCACAAACACATTTGTAAACTCTGATCACTGGTAAAAACCAGCTATTATAACAGTCCTTCCCGACTGATTTAGGGTTAGCACCGGACTTATCGAAAATCTTCTGGTTCCACTCTGTTTCCGACAGAGCTCACTTTCCAGTGCCCGTTCTATCTTTATCAGGCAGCTTCGCCTGTTTCTTTCTTTTTGATCTGGCAGCCACCTGCTCTCCCACACCGTCTCCAGTGCAGTACCATCGGCCGCTTAGGTCTTAACCGTCGTGTTCGGGATGGGAACGGGTGTGTCCCCTAAGCGCATCGCTACCAGAAATATCGTTATTCAGTTTCCTTGATAACTCAACAGTAAAACACATTTCTTTTCTCTACTTTTTTCCGTTTTAGTTGGATTGATTCAGCCGTTTGCACAGCCTACTGTATCCAATTTCCTTAGAAAGGAGGTGATCCAGCCGCACCTTCCGATACGGCTACCTTGTTAC
>NZ_JAAIUN010000089.1:0-969 GCF_013317245.1 Blautia sp. MSK.20.85 | reverse complement strand
CTCCGACTGCAACCAGTGCAATCAAAAGATACGTTCCAAATGGACTTTTATCTTCAGGCATCTGAATATCATCCTCTACCTTATCTTTCTCATCTGTCTCTGTCGTTTCCGGTTTTTCTTCCTCTGCTTTTTTCTCTGGTTCTGCATAAACCGTATCCACTTCCGGAAGTGTCACCGAATCAGAAAGTGTGAAGTTCATCAGATCTTTTTCACTGACTTCTGTAAGAAAATACACATTATCCTGAGATTTTGAATTGTCAATAATCAGATAGAAAATCTTACCACTCTTAGTTGAAATGGTATAAAACTCTTTTGTGCCTTCCGTAGCTGTTTTAGTAACAGAATCTGCTGTCTCGCCTTCTTTATTAAGCTGTTCCTCAATACCTGTCACTGTCCGATCATCCACGGTTCCTTTTGCATCTGTCGGCTCAGAAGCCTGTGCATCCTGCGGAAGCGGTGAAGTCGTTGTTTTCTCAGTCCCAGTTGCATCTGCACTGGTCGTGGTTGCCATTGCACCATTACTGTCAATGGAAGTTTTCTGTTTCTCTGCCTGCTTCTTTGCCCATTCATAATAAGGATTCTGTAACACATACTTTTCAGACGTATTTCCGGCACCGTCTGTTACCGTAATCTCAATCTGTTTTGTAGTAAAATCTTTCTGTGTCAATTGCACTCTCAGCATTCCATCCTTCAAGTCTGTATAAGTGGTGCCATTGACTGTTACTGCAGTAATCCCTGATACTGTATCATTCCCCTGAATCGTCAGCACACCATCTGTCAGGGAAGCAGAGAGTGTAGGCTTTTCCGTGTCATAACACTTAATAGAGCGATTCTGCTCATAGACCTTCCCCTCACCATCTGTCACACGCACATACACTGTCTGGTTTCCAGTGATCGTGATACTTCCACTTCCGGTTACATCCTGCCAGCTTCCATCTTTTCCTGCTTTTGCTTCAATCTTTGCTATTG
>NZ_JAAIUN010000088.1:0-1029 GCF_013317245.1 Blautia sp. MSK.20.85 | reverse complement strand
GAATCTGGTATACAATATGTATAGCCTGGATTTGTCCAAGAAAATTTCATCAGCAATGCAGACGAGAACAAAAAATGGTACACGTCTTCCGGTAAATGCCAGATATGGCTATAAAAAAGGAAAAGATGGAAGGCTGGAAGTTGATCCGGAGGCTGCAAAAGTCGTGAAAATGATTTTTCAGATGGCAGCGGAGGGAACAAGTTTTGCAGATATTACAAGGGAATTGAACAGACAGGCGATTGCTACTTGTGATGAGCAGAAATTATCAAGAGGGGATCAGGTGCAGTTCCAGAGGTTTGACACGATCAAAAAGAAACACTGGAGCCCTACGACAGTATCGGCAATCGTCCGGGATGAGATTTATATTGGAACCAGAATCTGGGGCAAAACACGTTGCAGTATGCATACGGGCCATAAAGCAGTTCTGAATGATGAAACAGAATGGGTTCGCCTGGAAAATCATCATACGGCAATTATAGACAGGGAATTGTTTGAAAAAGCAAATGAAATGCATCCGAAAAAGAAGAGAAGTGTTGCAGAATCACGCACCAATTTTACTCTGGAAAGACGTAAAAAACAGCCGGCCTTGCTGATATGTGCCAACTGTGGGCATTCTCTGTTAAAAGAAACAGAGCATCTGCTGAAATGTTCAGATGCCAGAACCAATGGTGATCCTGTGTGCCGAAGTCTGGTGATTCGTAGGGAACCGATGGAGGAGAATATCCTTGGGCTTGTCCGTCAGTATGCAGCGTCAATGTTGAAAAAAGGAAAGAAAGTATCTTCCAAAAGACAATGTGAATACAAAGAGATCAATACTACAGAATTGCAAAAACAGAGCCGACAGTTGACCTCGGAAAAGATGAAACTCTATGATGATTACAAAGATGGTCGTATAGATCGTGATTCGTATAAGCAGAGAGCTGAAAAGATAAGTGTACAGCTGGATGAAATAAAACGAAAGATAGAAGATGCGAAGAATAGTAAAAAGCTTCTTGAACAAAATGAACTTTCTGATAAAATAAAACTAAA
>NZ_JAAIUN010000087.1:0-1029 GCF_013317245.1 Blautia sp. MSK.20.85 | reverse complement strand
GAATCTGGTATACAATATGTATAGCCTGGATTTGTCCAAGAAAATTTCATCAGCATTACAGACAAGAACGAGAAATGGTACACGCCTTCCAGTAAATGCCAGATATGGCTATAAAAAAGGAAAAGACGGAAGACTGGAAGTTGATCCGGAGGCTGCAAAAGTCGTGAAAATGATTTTTCGGATGGCAGCGGAAGGAACAAGTTTTGCAGATATTACAAGGGAATTGAACAGACAGGCGATTGCCACTTGTGATGAGCAGAAATTATCAAGAGGGGATCAGGTGCAGTTCCAGAGGTTTGACACGATCAAAAAGAAACATTGGAGCCCTACGACAGTAGCGGCAATTGTCCGGGATGAGATTTATATTGGAACCAGAATCTGGGGAAAAACACGTTGCAGTATGCATACCGGTCATAAAGCAGTTCTGAATGATGAAACAGAATGGATTCGCCTGGAAAATCATCATACGGCAATTATAGACAGGGCATTGTTTGAAAAAGCAAATGAAATGCATCCGAAAAAGAAGAGAAGTGTTGCGGAATCACGCACCAATTTTACTCTGGAAAGGCGTAAAAAACAGCCGGCATTACTGATATGTGCCAACTGTGGGCATTCTTTACTAAAAGAAACGGAGCATCTGCTAAAATGCTCAGATGCTCGAACCAATGGAGATCCTGTGTGTCGAAGTCTGGTGATCCGACGGGAACCGCTGGAGGAGAATATCCTTGGGCTTGTCCATCAGTATGCAGCGTCAATGTTGGAAAAAGAAAAGAAAGTATCTTCCAACAGGCAATGCGACGACAAAGAGATCAATACCGCAGAATTGCAAAAACAAAGCCGACAGTTGACCTCGGAAAAGATGAAACTCTATGATGCTTACAAAGATGGTCGTATAGATCGTGATTCGTATAAGCAGAGAGCTGGAAAGATAAGTGTACAGCTGGAGGAAATAAAACGAAAGATAGAAGATGCGGAGAATAGTAAAAAGCTTCTTGAACAAAATGAACTTTCTGATAAAATAAAACTAAA